>CAYVBA010000005.1:0-49225 GCA_964448475.1 uncultured Coriobacteriales bacterium | reverse complement strand
GCTCAGTCGTTTGGCGACGGAGTCCACGCGGTGGCGTGTACGGCAGAATACGAGCACACGCTTATCGCGATTATCCTCGAGCAGATGCAGGAGAAGTTCGGACTTCTGGCTTTGGATCACGGGAACGATGTACTGAGCTACCGTATCAGCGGTCTTGCCCGAGACAGCGATCTCTACGGTTGCGGGATCCTTGAGGATCGAGGGAATGGAGTTCTGGATATCACCGGAAATTGTGGCAGAGAAGAGAAGAGTCTGCCGATCCTTGTCCAACTTCCCGATGATCTTCCTGACGCTGGGCCAGAAACCCATGTCCAACATCCGGTCGGCTTCGTCGAGGACGAGGATCTTGACGAAGCTCACGTCTAAGATGTTCTGATCCATGAGGTCGATCAGACGACCGGGTGTCGCTACCACTATGTCGCAGCCTTTCTGGAGCTTATCAATCTGCTGCTTATAGCTGGTACCACCGACTATGGTAACGATACGGTCACCTGTTGCCCGTGCGATCGTGGATGACATGCGTTCTATCTGCTGTGCCAATTCACGCGTGGGTGTGACCACGAGGGCGAGTGGCTTCTTGCCCCGCTTAAGACCGGAGATGAGCTGCATCGTGGGTAGCATGAAAGCAGCCGTCTTCCCGGTGCCCGTCTGAGCACTGGCGATCAGATCCCGACCTTCGAGTACGAGAGGGATAGCTTGTTCCTGTATAGGGGTGGGCTCGGTGAATCCGAGCTCCTGGACACCTGCAAGTATGGTCTCGGTCAATCCGAGCTCTGTGAAAGTTTTCATCATCCTTACAGTATGGATCAAAAGTACTGGAACTCAAAGCACAGTAGGATCAATTCATCCTGTAGGCCGATTCAATACAAATACTCTTTCATTTAGAGTGTCCATCACCGATTCACTCGCTTTTACAGTTGTAGGGTTTGCGAGCGCGAACGATAGATGAAAGGTGATGGCCGTGTCCACCTCCCGAAGTAGATCCATGAATACAGAGATGTATCCCACCTGTCCACCTGGGGTCATCGCGATGTCCGAGGAGGCTGCACGCATCCTCGATATCTGGTTCGGGAGTTTCGACATCATCGAATCTGCGAGCGGGCCGAAGATAATCGATGCGAACTCCGTCTCCAACGTATCGGAGGACTGCACGGAGATCTTCGACTACGACCTGATGGCAGCACATGCTCAAGGTATAGCTCACATGCTACGTCAGGCGGGGAGTGCAATCAGGAACTGACCGTGTATACTGGATGATTCGAAGCGTCTCCTGAGGGTTCGGGCGGCATCATGCCGCGAACCTGGTCAGGTCCGGGAGGAAGCAGCCATAAGTGGCCGCTGGTGAGCGCCCGGGCCTTCAGGGGGCGCTTCGTGCTGTCCGAAGCCCCTTACTCACAGCTCGCGATCATGCTCGGTCCAGGTCAAGGATCGACTGAACCACGAACGCCTTAGGGCCTGAGTGCGTCAGCAGAAGAGGCGAGAGCTCACGGGTCACGATCTCCGCATCCGGATCGCGCTTGAGTATGGATTCCCTCATACGCTGGGCTGCATCTTCTTGGCGATCGTGAAGGATGAAGTGTTTCCACGGAGCACCTTCGCGTGCGTTCTCGAGGCCTTTCATGATGGACGAGACGACCCCGGGCCACCCCAATTTCACGCCGTGTACCTCAAGCTTCCCGCCATTCTCGCCCAGAGTGAGGATGGGGATAGCACGCAGAACCTTCCCGATGCTTGCAACACGAGATGAAAGCCGACCGCCACGCATGAGGAAGTCGAAGTCAGTAGGGGCCAAGTAGGAGCGAGTAACCTTCTTAAGACGATTCACCATGTTCTCGATGGCTGAGGCCATCTCACCCGCTTGAGCCATAGCTGATGCACGACGGACCATCTCGTAGAGCGGTGCGCCGAGGGTCTCGGAATCGATGATCGTGATTCGGTCAGAGTTCTCCACCTGAGTCTTAGCAGTATGCGCTGATTCGTAGGTGCCTGAAAGGCGCTGAGTCAGCGTGATGACCACGATCTCATCTTCAGGATACTCTTCGTAGATGCGCTTGAACTCCCCTGCAGGGGGCTGTGAACTCGTGGCGATAGCCTCACGATCAAGCATCTCGGTGAACATGCGCGAATCGATCTCCGCTAAGTCGCGATAGGTGTTGCCCTCTACGAAGACCGTGAGAGGAGCTGAGTCCACGAGCGGGAACTCAGGGTGCTCAGGATGGACGAGACTCGTCGAGTCAGTGACTATTCGGGTCATAAGATACTCTCTAACCTAGTATTGGAAACCAGATATTCTGATTGGTAGTATGCCAGAGAAGGAATCACACGTCGACAGGAAGCGGAAGACGATGGATTACACGAGATTGGGACTTCCGAATTACGAGGAGCTCCCCGATATCCCGCTCTATATCGATCAGGTGATCCAGTACATCAACGGCATCCTGCAGCCTGTCATGGGCTCTGGTGCCGGTGATGCACTGACCAGATCCATGATCAACAACTACGTTAAGGCGGGGCTCATCCCACCACCTGAAGGGAAGCTCTATACGCGCTCGCATGTGGCTTACCTTCTCATCGTTGCTGCCATGAAGAACGTCTTCTCGATACCCGAGATAGACCAGCTCTTCCAGATCCAGCGCAGTACGTATAACGAAGCTGTAGCATACGACTACTTCGTGACCGAGTTGGATAACGCACTCACACTCTCGTTCTTGGAGCCCGGCGCATCACTGCCAGAGCACGCCACCAAAGAGACTGCTCAGACCATGCTCGTTAGAGCCATGGCGCTCTCTTTCGCGGGCAAAGCCTATGTACGAGCTCAACTTCCGGAAGACGAGAAGCACTGAGCCGTCGGAAGCAGTAGCCTCCCGACGGCTCAGTTGGTCGCGCCTCTTGAGAGCAGGCGCGGCTACTCTGCGAGAACTCCTTGGATGAGGAGTGATCCGGGCCCCATGTGCGAGAGCATCACGGGATCGTTGGCAGCACGACGGATCTCTACGTCCGGCATGCGTTTACGTACAGCAGATTCGAGCTCATCAAGCTCAGCATCACGACGATCGCCCAGGATATAGACGATCCATGGACGTCCTGCTGCCGCTTCGCAGACAGCCTTGGCCATAGCGGAGACGGCGCCGTTCCAGCCGATCTTCACCCCCAGCTTATCCAAGCGCCCACCGTCATCTGCGATCTTCAGCAGTGGGATGGCGCGATTGAGGGACTCATCGGTCGCTGCGTCGTCCGACATACGACCACCGCGACGAAGGAAGTCGATATTGTCCAGCGCAACGATGGTGATGTTGTTGTAACGGATGCCCTCGAGCACCTGCACGATCTCGGTAGCCGTTGCACCCTCACGCGCCATCTCCAGTGCGCGAAGCGTCATGTATTGCTGTGGGCCTGCGATGGTACGTCCGTCGAAGACGGTGATGCGCTCGGGGTTCTCGTCATTCTGACGAGCCGTCATCGCTGATTCGTACGTTCCGGAAAGCAGTGATGACAGCGAGACCACCAGGATCTCTTCATCCGGATACGCCTGGTACTTCTCGAGATACTCACCGGCCGACGGCTGGGAGCTGGATGCCTTAGCGCCCTCCACGAGCATCTGCGAGAGCGTCTCCTGATCCAGATCCACGTTCTCCTTGTAGGCGGTGCCCTCGACGTTCACGCCCAATGGCACGACTTCGAGTCCCTCGATCCCGTGGTCGGTGGTGTGGAAGAGTGCGGTCGAGTCGGTGATGATGATCGTCATCCTGTTCCTTCCGATTCGCATCGATGAACATGGTCATCGATAACCTAACAACTAGTATTCAAAACGAGATAGCGAGAATCATAAGGTAGGGAATTCATACTTCCGGCGAGATGGATGGTATTCCTCAGATGTCCTTATCTTCTTCAGATTCGATGTGATGTCGCTCGATCCGCGGCGCAATCCTCTTCTTGAAGAAGATGTACACGGCCACCAGGAAGACTATCACCAGGATGATGGCGCCTACCTTGGAATACGTATCCGCGTATCCGGAGACACGCTCCCATGCACTTCCTGCAGCAGCACCGAGGAGCACGAGGACCGTGTTCCAGATTGCGGAACCCAATGCCGTTAGAAGAGCGAAGGGGACGAACGGCATGCGGGCAGTTCCTGCGGGTATGGAGATGAGACTCCTTATGATGGGAATGAAGCGGCAGAAGAAGACCGTTGCCTTGCCGTGCCGGTCGAACCAGCCGAGCGCCATGGTGATGTCGTCAGGCTTGAATCCCATGAAGCGGAGCGCCTTCGTGTCGAAGAGGCGCATGAGCCGCTCCTCCGAGAGCAGTCGGCCCACACCGTAGAGGATGAAAGCGCCGAGCAGTGCTCCGGCAGTGGCGGCGAGCACCACGAACGGGATCTCCATCTCCGTGTACGTGGTGAGGAAACCCCCGAAGGTGAGGATGATCTCGGACGGGATGGGTGGGAAGACGTTCTCGAGAGCGATGAGGAACACCACGGCGAGATAGCCGTATTCGTTCATGAGGGAGAGTATCGCGTCTTCCATGTGGCGGGAAGCACCTTCCGGTCCGGATGATATGACTCATATATATATGAGTGTTCGAACACCCAAGCCTACCGTATCTGCTGTATCCGCGGCTTCATGAGGTGCGCATCCATATGAAATACGAGAGCTGTGATGCACGCTCGGGGTGTACGTTCGAGCACATCATGCACGTGCTGACGGGGCTCGGGTACCGTGATGCCGCATATCAGCAGCTCTACAGACAGCTCTTCAAGAACGGCGGCATCGTGGATCGCGACATCACGTATCCCGATGCGCGTAATGTCGTCGAAGCCATCGTCCACGACGGGGGAGTGCCGGTGCTCGCTCACCCTGCTGGCTCAAGTGTCTACGAAGTCATCCCTGATCTCGTGGAAGCCGGACTCATGGGCCTCGAGAAGTATCATCCCGAACACGACGAGCAGGACCACGAACGGATCGACGCGCTTGCTTCACGTTACAATCTCCTGAAGACAGGAGGTTCGGATTACCATGGCATACTGGGAGGCCCCGAACGTCTGGGCCTTTGTTGTGTAGACCCGCACGATCGGACCCATACGTTCAATGCGCTCTTCTCGCTCGGGGTGGTGGTCTAATCATCCGGAGCAGCGCTACGAGGAGACTCCATGCTTCCAGAAGCACCCCGGTACGACCTCCATATGCACACACGAGCCTCGGATGGCAGTAAGACCATCCAGGAGCTGGCGGTGGAAGCTGGCGAGAAGGGCATAGCCGGTATAGGTATCTGCGACCATGACACGCTCATGACCGTGCATGCCGTACGTGAACTGCAAGGAGACTCGACCGAGCCTGCTCGTGTAGAGGGCGTTACCGTCTTCGGCGGCGTGGAGATCTCCGCGTTCGATCCGGAGACCGGCAAGAAAGTGCACATCGCAGCTTTCGGTTTCCCTGCAGACACCAAGGATGATACGAGCCGCGTACATGCGCTCACCGAACGCATCCGAGTCATGCGCCGTGATAATGCACTCGAACAGCGCGATCTTCTGAAGGCGGCCGGCTATCGCTTCGATGAGGATGTCTTCGATGTCGCATGCGAAGGCGGTGCTACCCTCTACAAACAGTACCTCATGGAAGCTATGACGGATGCTGCATACGGAACCCTGGAGTACAAGACGCTCTACGCCGAGACGTTTGGGAGCTCGGGAAAGTTCTACCGCTCGGTGCCGTATCCGCCTGCGCTTGACGCACTCGAGGCAGTGGTGGCCGATGGCGGATTCCCGATACTTGTACATCCCGGTGAGGCGGGCGTCTTCCATCAGGTGGAACCACTCGTGGAAGCAGGCCTGAGAGGAATCGAAGTCCATCACCCTAACCACGGGGAAGATGACGTCCTTCTCGCCCTGGAGTTCGCCCAGGAGTTCGACTTGTTGCCCACCGGTGGATCTGATTATCACGGTGCGTATGGCAAGACGGTCATGGGTCAGTGCTTGGCGCCGACGGGCTATGCTGAACGGTACGATTCTCTGCTGGCTCAGTAGTCGAGGAGTGGGTATGTCTCGTTCTCTTTACAGGAAGTATCGGCCGAGTACGTTCTCGGATGTGGTCGGACAAGCTCATATCGTGGATACGCTGCGCAACGCCGTGAACGAAGGTCGGGTTGCCCATGCATATCTTTTCAGCGGTCCGCGCGGTACCGGTAAGACCACCATGGCGCGGCTGCTCTCCAAGGCGCTACTCTGCGAGAACATGAAGCCGGACGGTCCTGATGGCACGTGCCAGCAATGCGTGGAGATCGCTGAGGGCGAGCATCCCGATGTCTATGAGTTGGACGCTGCATCCCGCACCGGCGTGGAAAACGTACGCGAGGAGATCATCGGCCGCGTTGATTTCGCGCCCGTTCGTGGTGACAAGAAGATCTACATCATCGACGAGGTCCACATGCTCTCAACGCCGGCGTTCAACGCGCTGCTCAAGACCATCGAGGAGCCTCCGTCCCATGTGACGTTCGTCCTCTGCACGACCGATCCACAGAAAGTGCCGGAGACCATCCTCTCGCGCTGTCAGCATTTCGAGTTCCATCGCATCCCGGACGTGGAGATCATCGCTCATCTGAAGTCGGTTGCCCGCTCCGAGGAGATCGAGCTGAGCGACGGCGCCGCCTCGCTCATCGCCGTCCGGTCCCGTGGCGGTATGCGCGATGCACTCACCACGTTGGAGCAGCTGGCGGTCTTCGGCTCGGGCACCATCACGGATGAGGATGCGCGCGACCTGCTGGGAGAGATCGGCGGTGACCTCCTTTCTCACATCGCGACGAGCATCGCCAAGCGTGACGTAGCAGAAGGCTTCTCCTGGGTGCGTGAACTCTCCGAACGCGGCACCGACCTGGGCCATTTCGCTAAGGAGTTCACGTCCTTCATGCGGGACATCTACGTCGTGTCCATCGTGGGTGATGGCCAAGCGCTCGGCGGAGCCTACGACGAAGCAGCCCTGAAGCTGATCGCAGACCAGATGGGGAGCCCCGACCGCATAGCTCGGATCCTCACCATCATGTCCGACCTCACCTCCGAGATGCGCCGCACGTCCGACCAGCGCCTTGCCCTGGAGATCGCCTTCACCCGTATGGCGCGCCCCGATTCCGATCTCACGCTGGACGCGCTCGCCGATCGCATCGGCGAGCTCGAGCTGGCGCTCGATCGCATGAAGCATCGACTGGATTCAGGTGCGGTAGCTCAGGCACCCGTTCAGCAGCCGACGGCTCAGGAGGGCGAGAAGCCCGCCGCTGCTCCAACTTCCGCGCCCGCTCCGAAGCTCAAGCCTGCACTAGCACCGACACCTGAGCCGAAGGTCACTTCGGAGCCCGTGTCCGAAACTGAACCCGCCCCGACCTCCACCTCCACGACAGCGGCAGCAGACATGCCACCCTCGCTCGTACAGCGCTCGTGGGATCAGGTGCGCAAGAACATGATGAAGGAGGCTCCTTCGCGCGGTGTCCTGCTCCAGCAGGCTCACGCCGAGGTGCTTAAGGATGGGACGCTCCTGGTAGAACTGCCGGCTGGTGCGAGCTTCGCGAAGACCATGCTCGAGAAGGATGACATCAAGCAGCTGGTCACCACACAGATCGATGCCGCATTCGGTCAACGCATGCCGTGGCGTGTCTGCCTGGGTGAAGTGTGCGATACGGTATCGGAAGAGCATTCGGCCCCCGCCCCGGCTCCCGCACCCGCACCTGCGCCCGAGCCCGTTGCTGAACCAGTGCCGACACCGGAGCCAGAGCCCGTTCCTGAGCCAGAGCTGGCACCACAACCTACCCCCGAGCCTGCGCCGATGCCGGCCCCGGAGCCCGAATCGGATCCAGACCTCCCACCGTTGGACGTCTACGAGACCGATGCACCCTCATCGGTGGATCCCGACATCGCCGACCTTCTCAAAGAGAGCTTCGGAGACGTGGTTATCACCGAGATGGATGAGGATTAGGGTTCGCACAACGTCAGAGACCGGCGCAGTCCGGGAGATAGTCGATAGGATCCGACTGCCACTCGAGATTCGAGGCTGAATCGCGAGTATTTCGAGTACTACTCGAATCTCAGTCTAGAGGAGCGAACGCATCATCCCTCGAGGAGCCACGTAGCCGTGACAGAGCAGGAGATATCGATATCATCGGGTGCGAATAGGGGAGAGCGCTCCGGTTCACGATCCGCTTGATGGGCGGCCATCAGGACGCCCCGCTCTGCGATCCCCGGTCCACTCTTCCCCGCATCGTATCTGAAGGAGTGTTCGATCCGCGCTATCCCACCGATTCGCGCTCCGGCAGCTTCCGTGAGGATCCCAGCTCTCCTCCGAGCGCGGGAGACCGCTGCTGCAAGAAGCGATTCTTCTGCAGAGCTGCTATCCGAGAGGTCGAATGTCGTGCGATGTGAGAATTCGCCTTCGGCTGCTCGAAGCACCTGCGCTATGAGTGCGTACTGCTCAGCCGTCGCTTCCAGAAGTACGACCGACACCGCGTGGTATCCGTAACCCTCGATACGCTCGGCTGCTATGTAGTACCTGCTCGCTTCGTCCTTCTCGTACAGGTGTACGATGCGCGGGAAGACCTGAAGCGGCTGGTGCACGATCGCATCCTCGGGCACTCCGAGCTCCGTAGCAGTGGAGACGAATGAAGCTAGATCCTCGGAGTACGCCTCCATGCAGGCCTGGCGTGTGCTGTATGTTCCTCGGAACGTGATGGTCGTCCGCATCTCATCGGGCGGGAAACTCTCGGTCATGTGAGCGTCGATCCGTACGGTCCTTCGGTCATCCATCGTCTCCATGGAGTTCCTCACTTCTCGCTACGATCCGCTCCGGGTCCGATCAGAGATTTCTGATGGTTCTCATGATCCACGAGTTCATCAGCTCGGATCATCTGCAGGATGATCCGCTTGGTCAGTACGTCCAGGTCGGAGCCCTCACGGTAGTCCGCATCAGCCACGAAGTTCACTCGCCCGTTGATGAGGAGCTCCTCAGCGACAGCCTGTGAGCCTTCGTGAGCGACGGCTATCGACTTACCGCCGTAATCCTTGACGAGGCGCATGCACGGCACATCCGTGAGTCCATCACCCAGGTAGATCATGTTGCGGAAGGGGATAGGGCGATCGTCTTCCGGCGTGTACGCGTTCATGCGGACGTCGTCCGAGGGGTCGAGCACACCCTTGTTGATGCGGAAGAGGTACTGGGTCTTACCCGTGTAGTTCACGGACACCTTGGGCCAGGACGCTACGCCGTTGACGTCGTAGAGGAACTCGCAGGCGTAGACGCGCTTGAAGACATGGGTCAACTTCGAGCCCTCGATGATCTCCTTCAATCCGGAGGAGATGATGTAGTGCTCTATGCGTGCGCCTGACTGGATACCGAACGCGTTCATGCGCGCGAACCAGTCGATCACGCCGGGGAAGTACTCGATGTCCTTGCCGAGCGCGCGGAAGTCCTCGCGTCTGATGGGCTTATCGGCTTGGCGTGATTTCCTGATCATCAGATACATGTAGCCCAGGATGCTGTCCATCTGCTCACGCTGCACGAACTCCGTGACCTCGGTCCAGAATTCAGCAGGCGTGGAGTTCACACCCGGGATGAAGGAGTAATCCTGCATGTTGGAGGTGGAGAGCGTCTTGTCGAAGTCGTAGATGAGCGCGATCTTGGGAGGCTCATGTCCTTCGAGGGCGTCCCGTTCAGCGAGCGGTGTGGCGTTCACGCTCGACGTGTATTCGTGGGGGAAGCGTAATTGATCACTCGTCATGGGGGAGGGTCTTCCTCTTCGCGGTCATCTCGGTGATATCGAGTCTGAGTACGGTGGTGATGGGTACCGCACGGGGGTCGAAATACGGGTCCTCGGGGTGGTGGTGCTCCATGAGGGACGTGAGACCCCGCATCTTCTCGGCCTCCTCGGTCACGGTGTGGAGCGTACCGCGGCCCATCACGGATCCGTACGCCATGGTGCAGTATCCGCGATCGTTCACGAAGAGCTCATGGCCGTGGTCCATCTCGAAAGCGATGCGCTGGCCTTCCTCGAAGAGCGAGAGCTTGTAGCCCGTGGCAGCACTGTGGAAGTAGAGGGAGGGGAGCGCGTCCTTCTCGTCCGACCCACCTGGAGCGATCCCGAAGTTGAGCGGCACGATGTGCGCGACCCCCTCGTCCACGAACCCCAGACGGCAGACGTCGCACGCATGCATGACGGCGAGTATCTCCGGCATATCCTGGATGGCTCTGTCTGCTCTGCGCATGTCTACCTCCACTCGGCGTATGTATGAGATTAAAGCACAATGCACGGACGGGTATGGTTACGTGGGAGTGCGGTTACAATAGGCCAGACCCCGATGAAAGGTAACGAATCCATGAACATGCAGCAGATGATGAAGCAGGCTCGTAAGATGCAGGCTCAACTCGCTGAGGTACAGGAGCAGGTCGCTCAGGAGGAGATCACCTCCACGGCAGGCGGCGGCATGGTGAGCGTCCGCATCACCGGCGGACTGGAGATCAAGGAGATCGTCATCGATCCCGACGCCGTGGACCCCGATGACGTCGAGATGCTCCAGGACACCGTCACCGCAGCCGTGAACGAGGCTATCCGTGCAGCTCAGGGTATGGCTGAGGAGCGCATGGGCGCGGTGACCGGAGGTCTCAACATACCGGGAATCATGTAGATGGCCAAGGAGGAATCCTTACAGGTACTCTTCGATGAGCTGGGTCGACTGCCGGGCATAGGCCCCAAATCGGCTCAGCGCATCGCGTTCTGGCTGCTCTCGGCTCCGGCTGAGACATCCCAGCGCCTCGCCGACGCCATCCTGGATGTCAAGGACTCCATCCATTTCTGCGAGCGCTGTTTCTCGTACACGTCCCACGAGCTCTGCGCCATCTGCGCCGACCCCACGCGGGAACCCTCGGCTATCTGCGTCGTCTCCGAACCTCGTGATGTGGATGCTATCGAGAAGACCGGGGCCTTCCGCGGCACCTATCACGTTCTGGGTGGTGTGATCTCACCCATCGAGGGCATCGGACCCGATGAGCTCCATGTGGCCGAACTCATGCAACGGCTGTCGGCGGACGAGGTGACCGAAGTCCTTCTCGCCATGAATCCCAACGTGGAGGGGGAGACCACAGCGTCGTACCTCGCCCGCATGATCAAACCGCTGGGAGTCCGTGTGACACGTCTGGCCAGCGGACTTCCCGTGGGTGGTGACCTGGAGTACGCGGACGAGGTGACGCTC
The DNA here is from genome assembly GCA_964448475.1 of uncultured Coriobacteriales bacterium. Taxonomy (GTDB): domain Bacteria; phylum Actinomycetota; class Coriobacteriia; order Coriobacteriales; family CAYVBA01; genus CAYVBA01. The sequence goes on along the minus strand of CAYVBA010000005.1, from coordinate 38,004 downwards.
GGGCGTGCTATCGAGGCGCGACGGGACGTCTAGCGTCTAGACGGGGTCGGCCTCTATGCGATCCTCGCGCTCCTGCGCCAGGCGGGCTATGCCTTCCGGATCCAGCTCGAAGATGATCCAACCTTCCATCGGCTCCGCGCCGAGGGCGTGATAGAAGTCGAGACTGGATTCGTTCCAATCCGAACAGAGCCACTTCATCCGGTTGCTGCCGTGCTCATGCGCGATGCGCGCGAGCTCCAGGAAGAGCGCTTTACCGTATCCATCACCCCGATGATCGGGCAGGATGTAGAGATCCTCCAGGTAGAGACTGGACCTACCGGCGAAGGTAGAGAAGCTGTGGAAGTAGAGGGCGTACCCGACTTCCTTCCCGTCCTCCATGCAGAAGATGACCTCCGCACGATCCCTGTCGAAGAGCTCCTTCTCCAGGATCTCCTCCGTAGCGACCAACTCATCGAGCATCTTGTGATGTACCGCCATGCCTCGGATGAATTCGAGTAGCAGCGGGATATCCTCACGCGTCGCTCTTCTGAACTCCATAGAACCCCTCACTGTGGACAACAGGTACCAGGGGTACCTACCCGGCTCAGGAGTCAGCCCCGGAAACGGCCGTCAGTTTCCAGTGGGCGGGGAGGGGAGTGCTTCCAGACCAGCTCGATCGAGCCGGAAGATGGTCCAACCATCCAGCGAATCCGCACCGAGGGAACGGTAGAAATCGATGCTCGGCTGGTTCCAGTCGAGGCAGACCCACTCCATACGGCCGCATCCGCGTTCACGTGCGATCCGCGCGAGCTCCAGGAAGAGCGCCTTGCCGTAGCCGCACTTGCGGTACTCCGGCCAGACGAAGATATCCTCCAGGTAGAGCCCCGATCTGCCTACGAAGGTCGAGAAGTTATGGAAGTAGAGGGCGTAGCCCACCTCCACTCCGTCGACTACGCAGAAGATCACCTCGGCGCGCTCCCGGTCGAAGAGCTCGTTTTCGAGAGTCTCCTCATCCGCGACGACCTCATCGAGCATCTTCTCGTAGGTCGCGATGCCTCGGATGAACTCGAGTATGAGTGGTACGTCCGCGCGCGTAGCTCGCCTGAATTCCATGATGCCCCTCACCGTACCGGATCGATTTCCGGATGTTGCCATGCCTTCGACATGATAAGCTTTCGGACACCTATCCGCTCATTTTTCGTTCTTCGCCCATCCGCGCTACTCGAGGTACGAGGCCTCGGAGTGGCTCACCATACTTACGTGATGTAATGGTTACGGAAGGAGAGGGAATGCAAGGACTGACTGAGATCAGATGGCATGCCCGCGCAGGTCAGGGGGCAGTGACGGCTGCGAAGCTCGTCGCTGAGACGGCGCTGGAATCAGGCCGCTACATGCAGGCCATGCCGGAGTACGGCCCGGAACGCACAGGCGCCCCGCTCAAAGCGTACACACGCGTATCGGATCAGCCCATCGAGCTCCATAACAACATCGTCAACCCGGATATCGTCATCGTCCTGGACGACACGCTCCTCGACGTCATCGACGTCCTCGAGGGCATGCATGAGGGTGGACAGCTCATCGTCAACACGCGTGAGTGCGTGGCTGACATCCGCAAGAAGATAGACGCTCCTGAGCACATAGACATCGCGGTGGTCCCGGCCACGGACATCTCGCTTGAGCACATCGGCCGTGACCTGCCCAACACCCCGATCGCAGGTGCTCTCGCCAAGGTGACGGGCGTCATCGACGTCGAGGCTCTCAAGTCACACCTCAAGAGCTCCTTCTCGGAGAAGTTCTCTGAGAAGGTCGTAGATGCCAACCTCGCATCCGTTCAGGAAGCGTACGAGGAGGTGCTCACCCGATGAAGTGGGACATCACTGACGAGCAGAACTGGAAGTACGATCAGATCCCTCTGGGTGTCGTGGCCCTCGAGGCCGGCAACTCCCAGTACTACAACACGGGCGGCTGGCGTACGGATCGCCCCATCTGGGATCCCGAGAAGTGCACCCATTGCCTTATGTGCTGGGTCAACTGTCCTGACTCCTCGATCTACGTGGAGGACGGCCAGATGACCGGCATCGACCTCGATCACTGCAAGGGCTGCGGCGTTTGCGTCGTGGCATGCAGGTTCGATGCGCTCGAGCTCATGAACGAAGAGGATGCGAAGGGGGTCCAGGCATGCGAAGTGGAACTGTAGTCGCAGCGAGCGGTAACCAGATGGTCGCCGAGGCCTTCCGCCAGGTAGAGCCCGACGTCATCGCCGTCTATCCCATCACCCCTCAGACCACCATCGTGGAGACCTACGCCCAGTTCGTGGCTGACGGTCGCGTCCACACGGAGTTCGTCCCCGTGGAGTCCGAGCACTCCGCCATGTCGGCCACTATCGGCGCTTCCGCCGCCGGCGCCCGCGCCGCAACGGCTACCGCATCCCAGGGTCTCGCCCTCATGTGGGAGGAGCTCTACATCGCAGCCGGTATGCGTCTGCCCATCGTCATGGCCAACGCCAACCGCGCGCTCTCCGCACCCATCAACATCCACGGTGACCATTCGGACATCATGGGAGCCCGTGATACCGGTTGGATCATGCTCTTCGCCGAGGATGCCCAAGAGGCGTACGACAACTCGGTCATCGCGTTCCGCGTAGCCGAGCACCCCGACATCCTACTCCCCGTCATGACCGCACTCGACGGCTTCATCACCTCTCACGCCATGGAGCGCGCCGAGGTCATGCCCGACGAGGTCGTAAAGGAGTTCGTCGGTGACTACGAACCCAAGCATCCGCTGCTGAATACGGATGACCCCGTCTCGCACGGTATGTTCGCATCCCTCGGTAACCTCTACATGGAGACCAAGTACGGTCAGCGCAAGACCATGGAGGGCGTAGCTCCGCTCATCAAGTCCATCGGTGACGAGTGGTCGGCCATCACCGGTCGTCCGTTCGAGCTCGTGCATTCGTTCGGCATGGAAGACGCCGAGCGCGCCGTGGTCATCATCGGTTCCGCTGCGGGCAACGCACGTCACCTCGCTCGTGAGCTCCGTGCCAAGGGCGAGAAGGTCGGAGTCGTCAACATCCGCTGCTTCCGTCCGTTCCCCTACGAGGAACTGGCCGCAGAACTCGCCGGCGTCAAGGCCGTCGCGGTCTTCGATCGTGCTGACTCCATCGGTGCTCAGGTCCCGCCGCTCGCTCACGAGACCGTCACCGCGCTCTTCACGGCCGGCAACTGCATCCCCGTCAACAGCTACGTCTACGGACTGGGCGGTGCCGACGTCGAGCTCGAGGACATCCAGCGTGCTTTCGACGACCTCAAGACCGTCGAAGCCGGCCCGGGTGTCTCGTCCGTCACGTACCTCGGCAATCGATAGGAGGTAGGAATGGCTAACATCAAGGAACTCTCACAGATAGAAGAGCGCCTCGCTCCGGGCCACCGCCTCTGCGGAGGTTGCGGTGCGTCCATCGCCGTCCGTCAGGTCCTCATGGGTGCAGGTCACCAGGAGGTCGTTTGCGGTTCGGCCACCGGATGCCTCGAGGTCTCCACCACGCTCTTCCCCTACACCTCGTGGAAGGTGCCTTTCATCCACAACGCGTTCGAGAACGCAGCAGCCACCATGTCCGGCGTCGAAGCAGCTTTCAAGGCGCTCCAGAAGACCGGCAAGATCGACGCTGACAAGAAGGTCAAGTTCGTCACCTTCGGTGGTGACGGTGGTACGTACGACATCGGTCTCCAGTCGCTCTCCGGTGCCATGGAACGTGGCCATGACATGGTCTACGTCTGTTACGACAACGGTGCGTACATGAACACCGGTATCCAGCGTTCGTCCGGCACGCCGCTCGGTGCTTGGACCACGACGTCCGAGGTCGGCTCGGAGCGCGCCGGTAAGTCCCAGCCTTCGAAGGACCTCACGTCCATCATGGCTGCGCACAACATCCCCTACGTCGCTCAGGCGTCGGTGTCCCACTGGAAGGACCTCGTCGAGAAGGCCGAGAAGGCCATCAACACCCCGGGCCCCGCATTCCTGAACGTGCTCGCGCCGTGCCCCCGCGGTTGGCGTACGCCGTCGGATCAGACCATAGAGATCGCACGCCTCGGCGTCGTCTCCAACTATTGGCCGCTTCTCGAAGTGGAGAACGGCGTCTGGTCCATGCGTGAGCAGCGCCGCACCGTGCCGCTGGAGGACTTCCTCAAGCCGCAAGGCCGCTTCCGCCACCTCTTCAAGGAAGGCAACGAGTGGATGCTCGAGGCCATGAAGGCACGCGTGGAGAGCCAGCTCGAGTACTACCGCGGTCGTGTCCGCGGCTCTCAGCCGGTAGCTGAAGAAGAGTAGTCGGGCGAGAAGGACTCGACCTTCTCGACCCACCGATCACGAAGGCCGGAACCCCGAGGGGCTCCGGCCTTCGGCGTTCCAGGTACGCGGGACCCGACTCAGGCGATGACCGGACGATCGTCCACGAGAGGGATCCCCGAGTAGTTGAGGTCGTGCGTGAAGGTGGGTGCAGCGGCACCGCTCGTGAACGACGCGACGCGATCGCCGTAGGATGCGAGCGCTTCATCGAAGAGCTCGTGGAACGAGGCCTCTGACGTGACGTCCGCCACGAAGGGGTGCTCCCACGGATAGCCTTCGGTGTTGTCGGCCGGCGTGGTATCGAAGATATCGCTGCGGTGCGAGAGTGCTTGGAGGTGCGAGTGCTTGCGGATGAGGCGCTCGATCGGAGCCACGATCCGCAGCGGGAGATCGCTCTCTATGAGGTCCACCAGGAGTCTGAAATCGCGGATCGCACGCGGATAGTCGGTCGGCTTGATGTCGAGCGAGTAGACCTCCCGACCGAGACGTGCGAAGAGTCTACCTACGACATCGAGCACCTCATCGGACGCGCCCAGCACATCCGCGACCCGGATCTCCTCGGGCGTCATGCCGGCGAGCCTCCAGAGCATCATGGAGTCGAGGTCGGCTTCGATCACGGAATGGACCTCGCTCGATGCGTCCACGAGCTCATCGTTCGCCAGTACTAGCGCGTGCTGTTGAGCGAACACGAACGGGTGGACGACGGAGTCGAGCGTGAAATGCGCGAGGAAACCCAAGCTGTACGCATGGGCTATCGCGCGATCCTCACCCTCGAAGAGCGAGACGATCGCACGCATGCGCTCGAACGTGCGGTTGATCTTCCGGGAGTGCAGGAGGTCGCCGAAGGTGCGGCATACCGATCCGTTCGCTGAGAGGTATGCGTAGAAGAAAGGATCGGGACCTTGTTGTCCGATCAGGAACGCTTCGAGTTCCCCGGTGCTCCAGTCTTTGGCATCCGGGATATCGGCTATCGCGCTCTGGCCGAACAGATGGTGGGTGATGAGAGCTGCCATCATGCTCCTTCCAGTGGGTGACCTCATCCTAACGAACGTACCCGCCCTTCTCGCCCGGCAAGCCTATTTCCCAGAGAGGTTACATCAGCTGAGCTGGTTGGCGTTACAATGGTCACATCATCCGTCGAGGAAAGGTTCCCCGTGAGCAAGAGCATGACGCGTGCTGAGCGCCATTGGATCCTGTACGACGTCGCTAATTCCGCATTCGTTCTCCTCGCGACCACCGTGATCCCTATCTACTTCGCCAGCCTCGCGCCCGGCAGCGCCGTGGTCGCGTGGGGGTATGCGGAGACGGTCGCGAGCTTGGTCGTGGCCCTGCTCATGCCGATCCTGGGCTCACTGGCTGACTTCAAAGGCAACAAGCTGAAGTTCCTCATCGGGTTCTTCGGGACCGGTGTGGTGGCGTGTCTGGCGCTGGCATTACCGCTCACCTGGGTGCCGTTCATCCTCATCTACATCGTGGCCTCCATCGCGTTCAGCTCGAGCACCGTGTTCTACGACGCCATGCTCGTGGACGTCACCACCGATGACCGGATGGACATGGTCTCCTCGCACGGGTACGCATGGGGTTATGTGGGATCGACCATCCCGTTCATCATCTGCATAGCCATCATCTTCCTCGGTCCGCAGTTCGGCCTGGAGACGGTACTGGCCACGCGCGTGAGTTTCGTCATCACGGCTGCCTGGTGGTTCGTGTTCACGATCCCGCTCATCAGGAGTTTCGAGCAGACGCACTACAAGGAGCGCATCCATGGTGAGGTGCGCAACACGCTGCACGAGCTCAAGGGCACGCTGCGGAAGATCTATGCGGACAAGGCCATCTTCCTGTTCATGATCGCCTTCTTCTTCTACATAGACGGCGTGCATACCGTCATCAAGATGGCTACCACCTATGGAACGGACCTGGGGATCGACTCCACGCAGCTGATCCTCGCTCTGTTGGTCACGCAGTTCGTCGCCTTCCCGAGCGCCATCATCTACGGGCGTCTCGCCAAGAGGTTCGGAACACGGAAGATGATCGTCATAGCGGTCGTCGCGTACACGTTGATCGTGCTCTTCGCGGCGTTCTTCCTGAAGAGCGCTCGTGAGTTCTGGATGCTGGCCATCCTGGTCGGTCTCTTCCAAGGTGGTATCCAAGCGCTGTCCCGTTCGTACTTCGGCAGGCTCGTCCCCAAGGAGCACTCCAACGAGTTCTTCGGTTTCTTCGACATCTTCGGGAAGTACGCTGCTGTACTCGGTACGCTGCTCGTAGCAGGGATCACGCACCTGACGGGCATCCCGCAGCTCGGGATCCTCTCCGTGGCCATCCTCTTCGTGGTGGGACTCGTGATCCTGCTCCGTATGCCGGCCACACGTGCTGACCTGCTGGAGGCGGAGAGCCGCTGATCCATGGGCTCGCATGTTCCCATATAATGTTCAGTTCCAAGTCGTACCACTCATGACCACGGAAGGAGGCGGATGGGACTCATCGTCGCCAAGTTCGGCGGAAGCTCGGTAGCTACGCCGCAGATGATCCAAGCCGTCGCGGAACGCCTGATCGCTCTGAAGGATGAAGGCCATGACGTCGTAGCCGTGGTTTCAGCCATGGGTGACAGCACGGATGACCTGCTCGCCCTCGCGGCCCAGGTCGATCCGCATCCTACCGACCGTGAACTCGACATGCTTGTCACCACCGGCGAGCAGGTATCCATGTCCCTTCTCGCCATGGCACTCCACGCCCGCGGCGTGGAGTCGGTGTCGTTCACCGGCGGACAAGCGGGGATCCATACGGACGGCGTGTTCGGGAAATCCAAGATCACGGACGTGCGGCCTGAGCGGATCCGTCAAGCGCTTGATGACGGGAAGGTGGTCATCGTCGCCGGATTCCAAGGAGTGACGGCTACTGGCGAGGTCTCGAGCCTGGGTCGTGGTGGATCGGATACGACGGCCGTCGCGCTGGCGGCTGCTCTCGACGCGGACGTCTGCCGCATCAACACGGACGTGGACGGGGTCTACACGGCCGACCCGCGGATCTGCCCTGATGCGCGCAAGATCGATCGCATGAGCTACGAGGAGATGCTCGAGTTCGCCGGTGCTGGTGCTGGCGTCCTGCAGATGCGCTCCGTGGAGTTCGCCCGCAACTACAAGGTTCGCCTGGAGTGCCGCTCCTCGTTCGGGGACGACCAAGGCACCATCATCGAGGAAGAGGACCCGGACATGGAAGCAGCCATCATCTCCGGTATCGCGCATGACACGTCGGAAGCAAAGATCACCATCCGTCACGTGCCCGATCGCCCCGGGATCGCAGCCACCATCTTCACGGCCATGGCCGAGGCCAACGTGAACGTGGATATGATCATCCAGAACGTGGCGGAGGATGGCTACACGGACATGTCGTTCACGTCGCCGCGCACCGATCTGGATCGTGCTCGTGAGACGTGCGAGAGGATCGTGCCGGCTCTGGGTGCGGTTGAGTACCTCATCGACGAGGATGTGGCCAAGGTGTCGCTCGTCGGTGCCGGCATGCGTTCCAACCCCGGTGTGGCGGCCAAGATGTTCAAGGTGCTCGCGGATGTGGGTGTGAACATCACCATGATCTCAACGTCGCCCATCCGCATCTCCACCGTCATCGACGGCGAGCACGTGGAGAAGGCCGTCAACGCCCTGCACCAAGGCTTCGGTCTCTCCGAAGCAGCGGTCAACGAGGAGTTCATCCCGTCAGGGACCGAGCTCCAGGCATAACCGATACGATCGATCCCGAGGAGTGGATGGTACATGCGTCGTGAGATCCCCGCGAAGCCCGTCATAGCCGTAGCAGGTGCGACCGGTGCGGTAGGACAGGAGATATTGAACCTGCTCGTGGAGCGCGAGTTCCCGGCAGAGCGCGTCATCGCGCTCGCATCATCGCGCTCGGCAGGGAATACCATCCCCTTCGGTGATACGGAGCTCGTGGTGGAGGAGCTCACCGAGGACTCATTCGAAGGCGTGGACATCGCCTTCTTCGCAGCGGGTGGAGCCCGCTCGGAGGAGTTCCGGGATGCCGTCGTGGCTTCCGGGGCCGTCATGATAGATAACTCGAGCGCCTTCCGTATGGAGGAGGGTGTGCCGCTTATCGTTCCTGAGATCAACGGGCATCTAGCGGCTGATAACCCGGGCGTCATAGCGAACCCCAACTGCTCCACAATCCAGATGGTGATGGCGCTGCATCCGCTCCGTGAGGTAGCACCCATCAAGCGTGTCGTCGTCTCCACGTATCAAGCGGCATCCGGTGCTGGCGCCAAGGCCATGGCCGAGCTCGAGGAGCAGACACGTGAGTACCTGGCCGGCGAGGAGCCGACCGTGGAGGCCTTCAAGCATCGTCTCGCGTTCAACGCGATTCCGCACATCGACGTCTTCCTAGAGGATGGATCCACCAAGGAGGAATGGAAGATGGTGGTGGAGACGAAGAAGATCCTGGGTGATCCTTCCATCGATGTCTTCGCCACATGCGTGAGGGTCCCCGTCCTCCGCTCGCATGCCGAGTCCATCAACGTGGAGTTCGCACAACCCATCACCGTGGAGCAGGCACGCGGAGCGCTGGAAGCCGCACCCGGCGTGACCGTCATGGACGACCCGGCCACGGACACCTATCCCATGCCCGGTCTCACCGCCGGAACGGACGCCACCTACGTGGGTCGACTCCGCAAGGATCCCACCGTCGAGCACGGCCTGGCCTTCTGGAACGTGGCCGATCAGATCCGCAAGGGTGCTGCTCTCAACGCCGTCCAGATCGGGGAAGTGCTGCTTCCATGAGTTCGGATTCCATAGCTCGCGCCGGGGTCATCGCAGCGGTGTACGCTGCCTTCACCCTTCTCGCCATCTTCACGCTGCAAGGTCTCGCGTGGGGCCCCATCCAGTTCAGGGTCTCCGAAGCGGTGACCGTGCTCGCTCTCTTCACCAAGTCCGCGATCCCCGGGCTCACGCTCGGGTGCGTGATCGCGAACCTCATAGCCATCCCGTTCACGGGCGTGGGTGCGCTCGGGTTTCTGGATGTGGTGTTCGGTTCGATCGCTACGTGCGTGGGTGCCATCTGGATGTACCGGTTCCGTTCGCGACCGCTCGTGGCGCTCGCCGGACCGGTCATCTCCAACGCGCTCATCGTGCCGGCGTACCTTCCGATCCTCGTGATGGGCTTCGGGTTCTACACCATCCCGTTCACGACGATCGATATCGAGGGCGTCTTCATCCCCATGTACATCTTCGGCGCCATCGCCATGTTGGTCGGTCAGGGGGTCGTCCTGTACGCTTTGGGTTATCCTCTTCAGAGAGCACTCGCTCGGATCGGTATCTTCAAGGAGCGTGAGCCTGGTCAGGAGGCATCCGCATGAATCCCGCGATCGTAATCCCGACATATTGGAGCTCCAATCCCGTCTGTGGTCTACCGGGTGAGAGCGACTGCTACGACCACACCACGCAGATCGGCACCTCCACACCCGAACTCGATTCCTGTCTGGAGTCCTTGCTGCAGGTCAAAGGCCTCGGTCGTGTGATCCTGTTGCTCGTCTGCCCCGCGCATGACGAGCCGGCGGCACGGGCGGAGGTCGAAGCCATCATGGCTCGGTATCCCTCCATCGACACCATCCTCATAGACGACGCCTTCGCCCACGAACTCCAGAACACGGTAGAGGAAGCCGGAATCGACCTCATGGGTGAGACGGTCTCGCTCAGAGGGTACGGTGCCATCCGTAACATGGGTCTCGCTGTCTGCGCGATCCTCGGGCACGACGTAGCGGTCTTCCTGGATGATGACGAAGTCGTCACCGAGCCGGATTTCCTCATCAAGGCCGTCTACGGCCTCGGCCACATGACCCGCCGTGAGATCCCTATCCTGGCCAAGTCCGGATTCTTCTACGATCGCCGCAACTCCTACCGAGCCCCCGCTCGCGAATCCAAGTGGTACGACAAGTTCTGGGCCAAGCGCGAGGAGTTCAACGAGTACATGGACGAGAAGATGCGAGGCCCTCGTATCTCCCGAGCCAACGTGGCGAACGGCGGCATCATGTCCATCCACGCCGAGGCCTTCATGCGGATCGCCTTCGATCCGTGGATCACCCGCGGTGAGGATCAGGACATCGTCTTCAACTTCCGTCTCTACGGCCTGGACTTCTGGTTCGACAACAAATGGCACGTCAAGCACCTCCCACCACCCATCAAGTCCAGCGCACCCCGCTTCCTCCAGGACGTCTACCGCTGGCTCTACCAGTTCAGGAAGTTGGAGTTCGCCAACGCCAAGATCGACCTCAACCAGGTCACGCCCCGGGCGCTCATGCCGTATCCGGGTAACTGGATGCTCCCCAACATCAAGCAGCGCATCTTCTGGACCACGCTCGCGCGCACGCTGGGTACGGGCGAGAAGAACGAGTACTTCGCCATCCTGACGCGTGGACGCAAGCAAGCCATGGAGTACGCGGATCGCAACTGCGAGCACTACCTGGACTTCCAGAAGAACTGGTCGGAGCTCATGCACATGCTCTGGGGCCACTCACGTCTCGGCGACATCCTCATGGGTGTGGAAGCTGATGATGTGACGGCCGATGTGCCACATTCCGACTACCTCGACGCTCAGAACATCTACTAGGCGGCATGGGTATCTGTGGAGATCATCAGCATCCCGCTCGCTATCGTCACCGTTCTGATTGGCGTGGCGGTAGGGATCATCTCAGCCATGTTCGGACTCGGTGGCGGGATCATCATGGTGCCGCTGCTCAGGTTGCTCTACAACCTTCCGGCGCCCATGGCATCAGCCACCTCTCTCGCGACCACCATCCCCACCACGTTCTCCAGTCTGGCCAACAGATGGAAGGATGGGGAGGTGCATCTACGCACCGGGCTCATCACCGGTATAGCCGGTGCGTGCGTCTCGCCCGTGGGGAGCTTCGCCGCGACCAACCTGCCCGGTGTGTTCGCCATGACCATCACGGCCATCCTCATCGCGTACACGGCTGTGAACATGTTCCGTCGGGCACGCAAAGCGCAGGCAGCGGAGCTCGAGGAGCCGAGTGATCTGGAGAAGGAGCTGCCCGAAGAGGAGCTCGGACCTCAGGCGATCGCTGAACGTGAGAACCGTGAGGCGAGTCCCACTGCGAAAGGCGCCGATTCCTTCTCGCACAGATGGGTGACGCCCGTAGCCATCGGTGCCATCGCGGGATTCATATCGGGCTTGAGCGGCGTCGCCGGGATCCTGATCATCCCGATCTACGTGAGTATCCTGCGCTACACCATGAAGGAGGCGTCGGCCACATCGCTCGTCGCCGTTGCTATCCTGAGCATACCGGGATTGACCACGCACTTGATGTTGGGGAACGTGAGGATCGTGTTCTCCCTGCTGCTGATCCTCGGTGCCGTTCCGGGATCGCGGATCGGGTCGATCCTGGTGAGGAGATCTTCCAACGTGAGGCTGAGCTACCTTTTCTCGGCGGTGCTTCTCCTCGCAGCGGTGGCGCTCATAATCCGCGAGGTCATGTAAGGAGGCAGGCCATGGACCAGAAACGACGTGCGTTGGCGGAGACGATCCTGACGACGATTGTAGCCATCCTGGTCCTCGTGCTCGCGTGGTCGCTCCTCGCTGATGAGACCACCATGCTCATCCCGGCCGTAGCGGCCGTGGGCCTCACCGTAATCGCGTTCGCCACCGTACGTTCCACCATCTCGCCCGATCGCGTGCGTGCGATCCAGACCAACAGGACGCTCAAGGTAGCCTCGAAGACGTTGCAGCACCTGCAGGGTGGTATGGAGAACGGGGACACACAGGCCGTCTGCGAGGTGCTCTTGCCGGAGACGCAAGCCATGGCCATCGCCATGACGGACAAGAAGAAGCTGGTGGGATACAGCGGCCGGTTCAGCGACCGGTTCCCTATGGGATCGGAGATCACGAGCGACGGTGTGCTCCAGACACTGGCCACGGGGGAGACGGTGGTCGTCTCGTCCGATGAGGAGATGTGGAGTCACGTAGGGCGCAGTTGGAGCCGCCCGCCCGCATCGATCATAGTGCCGCTCAAGATCCGTGATGTGAGCGTGGGCGCGCTCAAGTTCTTCTACGAACAGCCCTCACTGGTGGATGAGACGCAGATGGCTATCGCGAACGGCTTGGCGGAGCTGCTCTCCACGCAGCTCTTGCTCTCCGAGCTCGACCGCCAGTCGGAACTGCGCGCACGAGCCGAGCTCCGAGCGCTCCAGACTCAGATCAGGCCGCACTTCCTGTTCAACACCATCAACACCATAGCTGCGTACATCAGGACCGATCCCACGGAAGCCCGTATCCTGCTCCGTGAGTTCGCATCCTTCTACCGCCAGACGCTGGAGAACGCGAGTGACCTCATCCCGCTCGAGCGGGAGCTGATGCAGACCAGACGGTACTTCGGGTTCGAGCTGGCACGATTCGGGCAAGATAGGCTGAAGATGATAGAGGAGATCGAGCCGGGTCTCGAAGGAGTCCTGGTTCCGGCCTTCGTGGTCCAGCCCATCGTGGAGAACGCCGTCAACCACGCCATGCGCGCCACGGGACAGCTCACCGTCCGGATCCGCGCGTACTCGCAAGGGGACGACGTCTTCATCACCGTCAGCGACGACGGTGTGGGGATGGACGAGGATAAAGCTGTGTTCCTCGGCGAGGTCCGCCAGAGGAGCGAAGGCACGGGGATCGCGCTGAAGAACGTCAACGGACGGCTCAAAGGGTACTTCGGGGAGGATTCGACGCTGCTCGTCGAGTCGACACCGGACGTAGGCACCACCGTCACGATGACCCTCAGCGGCGCTCAACGTATGGAGGAGGACGAGGACGAATGAGTATCAAGGTCATGATCGTCGATGATGAGGCACCAGCACGCTCCGAGCTGATGTTCCTCCTCGATGAGGTAGGCGGTGTCGAAGTGGTAGCCGAGGCGGGCACCGTGCGTGAGGCCATCGAGAAGCTCAAGGAGAGCCGGACCGACACCATATTCCTCGACTACAAGATGCCGGGCGTCGACGGGATGCAGTTCGCCGAAGCGCTCAGTAAGCTCAACAACCCACCCGCGGTAGTCTTCGTGACCGCGTACTCCGAACACGCCGCTGACGCGTTCGGAGTCGACGCCATCGACTACCTCGTGAAGCCCGTGGAGACCGATCGTCTCGCTCAAGCGGTCGAGAAGGTACGGGCGCGCCTGAACGCAGGCGGGAGCAAGCCGCCGAGTGAGCGCCTGGCCGTGGAGAAGGGTAACAAGAAGGTCTTCGTATCAGCTGATGAGATCCATTTCATCATGGCGAAGGACGATTACGCGTACCTCCATGCGGAAGGTGATCGGTATCTCTCCACCACGTCGCTCACGAGTCTCGAAGAGCGACTCGCGGATGAGGGCTTCTTCCGCGTACACCGCAGGTACCTGGTCAATCTGAACTACGTGGCTGAAGTCGAATCGGTTCCGGGAGGAACGCTCCTGCTCACCATCCGCGGTGAGGACGAGCAGATCCCCGTGTCGCGCCGGAGAGTCTCCTCGCTCAAGAAGGCGATCGGGCTCTAGTGGCTTCGGGTGATCGGTACGTCATAGGCGTCATCGCGGATACGCACAACAGGCTGCGCGAGGACATCGTGGAAGCGCTCGAAGGCGTGGACCTCATAATCCATGCAGGTGATGTGTGTGGTCAGCGGGTGATCGACGAGCTCGAGCTCGTCGCTCCCACCATCACGGTGCGCGGCAACAACGATCATCCGGAGGATTTCCGGAACCCGCTTCCACCCGTGCTCCGCCTCACACGGAAAGGGACGTCCATCAAGGTGGTCCACAAGCTGCGGGACGTGGGGCAGTACGACGCCGACATCGTGATCACCGGACATACGCATAAGCCGCTCGTGCAGCAACAAGGGACAGCGTTGCACCTCAACCCGGGTTCGGCCTCGCTCCCGCGTGATCCGCGGGGTCCGTCCATCGCGCTCATAGAGCTCGAGGAGAGTGAGGATCCTCAGGTACGACTCATCTTTCCAAGAGGAAACTGACCTTACGCCGCTCACGAGCCGCCGCTGTGGCTACGGCACCTGCGATCTTCCAGATGGTATCCGGTTCGTTATCCACCAGATGCAGATGGATCACGCGACGCCCGCGTTCATCGAGCGCTGCGAAATCACCCTTCGCCTGCCCAATCGCCAGCTCACCGAGCGTGAAGTCGAATCCTGGTATGGCTATATCAGGCGACTCCTCAGCGGACAGGATGAGGAAGACCCCGGTGTTCTCGCCCCCTTTATGGAGCTGACCGGTCGAGTGCAGATAGCGCGGACCGATGTTCAGGCTGGTAGGCACTGCGATATCCCGCGCGATGAGATGGCGGATCGACTCCATGGGGTCCCGCCTGCCTTCCACGAACGGCAGGAAGGCGTTGACCGAGACGTAGTCGGTGGGTTGGGTGGACGAGAAGAGCGCACTCATCAGCTGACCGAGTGCGAGCGGTCCGCCGGTATCCGGTAGATGGCGCTCCACGCTCTCGGAGACGCGATAGGTGTACCAGCGTTCCTGCGAGGTTTCGTAAGGCGTATCCAGCTCACCGGAGAGCACGAGCTTCGTGTAGCGCTTGGCGAGGCCCACGTCGGGCTGATCGAACGGCGAGATCCGCAGCAGATACCCGAGGAACGCCGTCGCGTACTCCCAGAGGATGAAGTGGCGCCCGATGTCGTATTCGGTGGTCAGCTCGTACACGATGGTGGGCGTGAGTTCGCTCAGATACTGCACCGTGTGATCGAAGCGGTCGTACCCTTTGACCCGGTACACCACCACAGGACGGCGGGGGTACGGCGGGTCGAGAAGGTCCTGGTCGATCTCGATCTGCGGGACGATGCCACGACCGTCCTTGCCGAGGGACTCGGCGATCATCTGCTCGATCCACAGACCGAAGACACGCCCGGGCTGCGGGCTGATGTAACTGAAGCTGCGTGCCGACAGGGGGTTCACGTGATCGTAGAGGAAGGCAGCCAGCTCGATGGCGGGATTCTCGCTCGAGTCGAGCGTGCATTCGGCTTCAGTCTCAGCCGCTTCCTCGAGGAAGGCGGCGAGGTCGATCCCCACGAGCGCCGCGGGGAGGAGTCCGAACACGGAGAGTGCCGAGAAACGTCCGCCCACGTCCTTCTCGCCCAGGAGGCACGCTCGGAAGGACCGATCGGCCGCTATCCGCTCGAGCTCACTGTCCGCGTCCGTGATGGCTATGAAGCGGTCCCCGGGCTCACGGCCGAGCTGCTCCTTCGCGGCATCCCAGAGGATACGGAAGAGAGCGACGGTCTCGGTGGTGGAACCGGACTTCGTGGCGATGAGGACGATGGTCTTGGAGAAGTCGGTCTTCTCGAGCGTCTTGCCCACGATGACGGGGGAGACCATATCGAGCGTTGTGAAGCGCACATCGGACGAGTTCAGAGCCTTGAGTTTGGTGATCGTCATAGGCGCTTGAGTGGAGCCGCCTTGTCCGACGAGGATGACGTGCTCGAGCCCGTCCGCCCTGACGGTGTCAGCGAGCTCCTGGATCCTCTCGATGGAGTAGGGAGGATCCGATGCGAGCGTGCGCCATCCCATGAAGTCCCGTGCGATCCGCTCTGACTCCGGGGAGTCGTCGTAGACGGTGATATCCCCTGATGCGAGGCGCGAGGGAATCGAGTCATCTATGAGCTTCTTCACTGATGGCGAGTGCGAGTACTGAGGTTGGTAGAGTGGCACAGCTCTCCTCGGACGAGCCGACATACGGAATGGATTCTATCATGCCGTCTTGGATGGGCTGAATGCCTCATGTATCTCGACCTTAAGGAAAAGCTTGGATATGAGCCACCCACGCGTGAGGAGGTTCCGCTCACTCGAGTTCGATCGAATAGAACGAAGCTCTCCTCGCGCTCGTCAGCAGGAAGCACTGACACATATCCTGGAATGTAGAACGCCGGATGGTCCCCCATCCGGCGTTCGTGTCTTCCGAGTTCGGATCCGCGTCTCTTAGAGGTGCTCCTCCACTTGGCGCAGGATCGATGCCTTGGGTGCAGCGCCGACCATCGTAGCGACGGGCTGACCTTCCTTGAAGAGGATCAGGGTCGGGATGGACATGACGCGGAAGCGCATGGCCAGATCCTGGTTCTCCTCGACATCCACCTTAGCCACCTTCAGACGCCCGGACTCCTCCTCGGCGATCTCTTCTACTACGGGAGCGAGTGCGCGGCACGGACCGCACCATGCGGCCCAGAAATCAACGAGGACAGGTACGTCGGACTGAAGTACTGCTTCCTCGAAATTAGCTGATGTTACTGTTTCGGGCTTCCCCATGGTGCTCCTTCCGGATCAGGCGGCATATACGTGACCGCCCTGGAAAATAGGTTCTCGGGTTTCGGTCTAGGCTTGTATACCCAGGAATCTCAGAGAATGACACCATCGGATGTCGGATTGGAGAGTTTGTCACGTTCGACGGCGATCTGCTTGAGTGCCAACTGGGCGTTGGTCAGTATCTCCGTATGGGATGCATCGCCTTGGGAGAGCTCCACGACACGTGTGAACTGCTGTTCCGCCTTATCCAGGTCCTGTCTGCCTTGCATGTAGACGACTCCTAGATAGTAGTTGCCCCTCACGTCGTCAGGTACCTGTGAGAGTGCTTCCACGAGCTGCACGAGAGCCTCATCCGTGTTCCCGGCGTAGAAGCTGAGGATGCCGTAGGAGATACGGGAGTTCGTGTCATCGGGCGCCACGTTCATGAGGCGACCGAAGTACTCCACGCCACGGGTGGCGAGCGTCGCAGCCTTCGCAGGATCGGTCATGACGGTCTGCTCGTAGAGGTCCAGATAGCCCTCGGCCACCGTCCGTAACGCGGTGGGATCCGACGCGTTCGTCTGGAGTCTGATGAGCCCATCGATGAGCGTGGCCTGTTCCTCGGTCACGAAGTTACGGAACTCGGAAGGTATACCCTGTGTGGTCGTCACCTCGGGACGGAGGCCGCGCGTTGCCACGAAGATGGTGGCTGCGAAGATGGCGATCGCGATCAGCAGGATGGTGAGAGGTGTGCGGTACTTCTGGAACGGCTTCACCACGAACCGTTGCATGAAGCTCTGGTTGTACGTGTCCTCGTGTCGGACTATGGAGAGATCGGAGCTCTGCGCTTTGAGCAGCATGTTGAGGTCGTTCGTGACCATGACCACTTCATGGCCCTCGCCCAGGTCCTCCTGGAGCCAGACTGCTGAGGCCACGATCCTGTCATCGGGGTTCTTCGAGACCAACCCTTGCGGCATCTGCCTGCGGTTGTCGTAGCTCAGAACCCTGATCGACCCACCGTCGTCCGTGGGGAATCCATCCTTCAGGCTGCGCCCGTCGGCGATCTCGAACAACGTCCGTGTGAACGCACGACCACGATAGCGGGTGTCGGCATCAGCGCGACCCACCTTGATCTTATCGACCTCCTGCAGGACCGTCTCGGGCAGCGCTATGTCCTTATCGGCATAGTGCTCCAGGATATCGTCGTCCGTGAGGATCGCGTTGGTGTCCAGTACGTAGATCTTCGACATGGCTCCGGTGGGTCGTAGGTTCGATCGGCCAGGGCTTCGCACGATTATAGCCCCTAAGCATCATCCTCCACACGCTTGGACGTTCCGGCGGCACGTAGGCGACTCCTCAGCACGAACACGAGGACGATCAGCAGCACGCCGGTGACCCCGACGCCGATCTTGATGTCCAGACGTCGGCTCACGACCTCGACCTGAGAAGCGTCCAGGAGACGGTCGCCCATGAATACGTCGATCTCGACCGCATGCAGCGCTTCCGAATCCAAGAGGCGGACGGGTATGTTGAAGTAGTTGTCACCGGTGGTGGTCGATCCGGCCAGGCCGTACATACCCGCAGGGCCATCCACGTCGATACCTGCGAGACCCCGCGCCACGATCCGCACCTCCAGCCGCTCCTCGTGGGGATCCACGATGGAGATGGGGATGAGCCCGCTCGCACCTTGCAGGACGACCGGTTCCGTCCGTACTTCGATGGCCTCCATCCTTTGGGCGAGAAGGTCGTAGGCTGCCTGAGCATGAGCGAGTGCAGCTCGATCACCATCTGCAGGCGTCGCATCGAGGCCGATGTCGAGGGCGAGCTCCATCTCCTCGTCAGCGAGCGGGATCACGGCCACTTCAGCGATGGCAGCGCCGGCGAGCGTGGAGCGGATACTCCCCGCGCCACGGAGCAGACGCACCACGCGATCGCGTGCCGTGTCCTCCTCGGTCTCGGTCTCGGGTGTCTCGTGCAGCGCACGGGAGGGCAGTGCCATGCGACGTTCCGCTTGTGATTTCTGTACGGAGATCCGTTCGGTCCATGGTTGCTGGAGGTAGAGGCGCATGCGCTCCATGAAGGCTTCGGACCGATGAGGATCGTCGCTCAGTGTGGTCGAGAGCACGTGCGGAGTGGTGTCGAGCGTCGAGCCCTTATGATGCTGAGCGAACAGCTGCTCCAGAGCGGTAACGGCATCAGGTGCCTCGGATGAGGCCGTCGTCCCATCCGCGAAGAGCACGTGCAGCCCATCGGTCTCCACCGGATCACCCACGCCGTAGGTGACGGTAGCGCCGAGGAGCCTCGAGGCATCCTGCGCCGGCATGATGACGCGCTCCACACCGGCTGAGACGAGGTCCGAGGCGAGCCCTCGCGGCAGCGCCTCTATCACGGGTATGACCTTCTCGCCCACCAGAGTATCCGAGGTATCCACAGCTGCGATGTCGGCGAGCACCAGATGCGTGAGACCCGTATCGGCTGCGAGGCCTGCGTCCAGCTCGAGCCGTCCGGTGAACACGATGCTCACGGTTCCGTTGGTCACGCCATCCACCAGCGAGGTGTGAGCCACGCGCCAGAGGTCGGCGTCGAGACCTTGCGGGATCTCCTCGGCTGTAGCGATCGTGGCGATCTCCTGGTACGACTCCTGCGGGATCAGGACCGTGAGACGGATGCCCGTCGTGGTGGCCGAACGCGCGTATCTCCCCAGGTCAGCGACGAGCGGTTGTACGGCCGCAGCACGCGCCGCATCGACCGCATCATCCTCCATGAGGGGCGGGAGCGGAGCGTGCACGACGGGCGCGAGTCCTACCGCGTGCTCGATCGGATAGATGATGACGGACCTGCTCGAGTTATGCGTATGCATGCCGTACGTGTCGCGGAGCACGACCTCCACGGCCACGTCCACGCGCCCCAGATGACCGTCGAGGACCTCGGGCGGTATCGAGAACTGCTGCACCGCCACGGGCGTCGTGAGTTCCTCGTCACGCAGCTGCGCCCGTGCGAACTCCGTCCCGCCCGGCGCCGATACGGTCACGGTGGTCGTGATATTGCGGTTCGTCTCCTGAGTGGGTGTGTGCACGCGCACGATCAGCGGACTCGTGGAACTCGTCGAAGAGGGTGCTACTACCGTGACGGGGAGGTCCCCTGTGGCTTTTGTTCCGGGCGAGAAGGACGCGACGTGTCCGAACGCTGGGTCCATGGCATCCGAGTCGGCTTCGTTCGAGAGCAAAGCGCCGGGTACGACCTGGCTCGCGGTGTCCAGATCCTCACCCGAGATGAGAGCCGCATCGATCTCCTGAGCCGAGGCGAGCCGGGGGACGGAGACGAGCATGATGAGAGTCAGCAGGGTGAGGAGGAGCGACATGACCCCTCGCATGGGGAGCGTTCTTCCCGTGCCCACGCGCCCTCCCTCCCGGACGTCCGTCCTACGCGTACATATATACTCGAGCAAGCGTATCACCGATGGACCGCAGGATGAGGAGGTGGAGCATGTCACGGGTAGGGTCGCGGAGTTTCTCCACAGCGCAGCGCCTCGAAGCGCATACCGCACTCCTGAGCGAGCAGTGGCGTGCTCTCGAGGAGCTGGGAGCCCTGCGGGTCGGGCCGCTGCTGGCTGATGTGCTCCTGGTATACGCAGGTCTGGATCCCGACCCTACGCGCCGCTTGGAAGATCCTGTGATAGCGGCATTGGAGTCATCCCGCGATGCGCTGGGGCACGCGGTGGATGCATGGATGTACGTAGGGGTGGCCGAGCTCTCGGATGTGATGGAGCTCGCGGATCCGGCAGTGGTCATCGCCGTGGATCCCGAAGCGAGCCGTGCACTCAGCGCGGTCATGGGATCCGTACCGGATGTGGGGTCCGTGCATCGCTTCCGTGGACGCGATGCCATGGCCCTCGGGGAGTTCCCTGATGCGGTGTCGGGAGACGCTCCCGACACCGATGTGAAACGCATGATGTGGGAGCGGCTGAAACGTGCTGCTACGCTCCCGGAGCGGGACTGATTACTCTTCCTCGATCTCCACGATGGCACCCATGGGGCAATCCTCCATGCAGTCGCCGCAGGCGGTGCAGTCGTCCTCGTTCACGGGCTCCGCAGAATCACCGACGATCTCCAGGACACCTTCAGGGCACGTGTCGACGCAGATACCGCAAGCGGTGCAGTCGTCGGCTTCGATGATGGGGCGGGGCATGTTACCTCCTCGTGATGGACACGAGCTCGTGCCGCTCGTATCAGTATGCGGATGAAAGATACCGATGTTCCGTGTGGAGTGCAATACCGAATCAGGAAATAGGGGACGTACTCATGTGACCGGGGCACGCCCTTCTCGCCCGCCTCGGAAGATGCGTTACAGCGAGACAGAAAATCTAAGTTGTGGAGACTTAGGTTTTCTCATAATCCCAGCTTAGGAATCCCTCCGAGCGGTTACAATCCTAATCACTTGTTGAGAAGTGAGTCTGCTGTGCTCGTGAAGCGGAGCAGGAGAGGAAAGGAACCGCACATGTCGAAAGTCATAGGTATAGACCTCGGGACGACCAACTCGGCCATGGCGGTGCTCGAAGGAGGGGAGCCCACCATCGTGGAGAACGATCTCGGAGCGCGTACCACGCCGTCCGTCGTCGGTTTCCGTAAGGATGGTGAGCGCGTCGTAGGTGCGACGGCCAAGAACCAGGCCGTCACCAACCCTGAGAACACCGTCAGCTCGATCAAGCGTTTCATCGGACACGGGTTCGATGAGGTGGGCGATGAGCGTGGCAAGGTCTCGTACGAGGTGAAGAAGGGCAAGGACGGCCGTGCGGTCGTCGACATCGAGGGCAAGGAGTTCACGCCCGAGGAGATCTCGGCCATGATCCTCCAGAAGCTGAAGCAGGACGCTGAGAAGCACCTGGGTGAGCCCGTGACACGCGCCGTCATCACCGTGCCGGCGTACTTCAACGACTCGCAGCGCCAGGCCACCAAGGACGCTGGTCGTATCGCAGGTCTCGAGGTGGAGCGCATCATCAACGAGCCCACCGCAGCGGCACTCGCCTACGGTTTGGACAAGAAGGGCGCGGACGAGAAGATCCTCGTCTTCGACCTCGGTGGTGGTACGTTCGACGTCTCGATCCTGGAGATCTCCGACGGCGTCTTCGAGGTCCTCTCGACCTCCGGTGACAACCGTCTCGGTGGAGATGACTGGGACCAGCGCATCATCGACTGGATGGCGGACAAGTTCAAGGGTGAGAACGGCATCGACCTCCGCGAGGACAAGATGGCGCTCCAGCGTCTGAAGGAATCCGCCGAGAAGGCCAAGATGGAGCTCTCGAGCACGCAGCAGGCCAACATCAACCTACCCTTCGTGACCGCGGACGCTTCGGGTCCCAAGCACCTGAACTACACGCTCACGCGTGCTGAGTTCGAGAAGATCACGCGTGACCTGCTCGAGCGTCTGAAGAAGCCGGTCACCGCTGCACTGAAGGATGCGGACATCGCTCTGGATGACCTCTCCGAGGTCATCCTCGTCGGTGGATCCACCCGTATGCCGGCCGTGCAGGAGCTCGTGAAAACCATGACGGGCAAGTCGCCGCACATGGGCGTCAACCCTGACGAGGTCGTAGCCATCGGCGCAGCCATCCAAGGTGGCGTACTCTCCGGAGACGTCGAAGGCATCCTGCTCCTGGACGTCACCCCGCTCTCGCTGGGCGTGGAGACCATGGGCGGCATCATGACCAAGATGATCGACCGCAACACAACGATCCCCACCAAGAAGACGGAGATCTACTCGACCGCCGCTGACAACCAGACGTCGGTGGAGATCCACGTCCTCCAAGGTGAGCGTGAGATGGCAGCTGCCAACAAGACCCTCGGCCGCTTCCAGCTCGCAGGCATCCCGGCAGCGCGTCGCGGTGTCCCGCAGATCGAGGTCACGTTCGATATCGACGCCAACGGCATCGTCAACGTATCCGCTAAGGACCTGGGCACGGGCAAGAGCCAGAAGATCACCATCTCCGGTTCCACCGCGCTCTCCGATGACGAAGTCGACCGCATGGTGAAGGACGCCGAGGAGCACGCTGAAGAGGATCAGAAGCGCAAGGCAGACGTCGAGGTCAGGAACCAGGCTGACTCGCTCGTGTACTCCACGCAGCAGACGCTGGATGAGCTGGGCGAGAAGGTCCCGGCCGATACCAAGTCCGAGACCGAGGCTGCACTCGCGGAGGCTCGCGAGGCGCTCGAAGGAACCGACATCGATGCCATCAAGGCTTCGACCGAGAAGCTCCAGCAGGCAGGTTACAAGCTCGGTGAGATCGTCTATTCCGACATGCAGGACCAGGCTGGCGAAGCTGCAGCCGATCCCGCAGCGGACGAGCCGGTCGACGCCGATGTGGTAGACGCCGACTACGAGGTAGTCGACGAGAACGAGGACAAGTAATCATGTTCCGCCAAGGACGCGACGAGCGGGAGGAGGCAGCCGGTACGGCTGCCTCCGACGGCTCCGAGAAGAAGACGAGGATCCCGGTCAACGGCAAGGAACCCGCAGACCATGTGCCACCTGCTGACATGGAGGAGCATCTGGAAGGGGAGGCCGAGACCGGTACGGACGATCGGCTCGCCGATGCGCTGGAGGAAGCAGCAGCTGCAAACGAGCGCTATCTCCGACTCCAGGCGGAGTGGGAGAACTTCCGCAAGAGGACGGCCTCTGAGCGCGAAGCCGAGCGTGCACGTGCGACGGAGCGACTCGTGGAGAGCCTGCTCCCCGTGTTGGACGACTTCGACAGGGCGCTCGCGCATGCCCGCACCGTGGAGATGGACGAGCACGGCACCTCCTTCGTGGAGGGTGTGGACTCCATCCACGGCAAGCTCATGGAGGCGCTCGAGCGCGCAGGGGTCGAATCGATCGACCCCGAAGGACAGGCGTTCGACATGACCTGCCACCAAGCGGTGGGTCAGCGTGAGGACGCAGAGCAGTACGACGAGACGGTCTGCGAGGTATACCAGCCCGGTTACAAGCTCGCAGGCAAGATCCTCCGTCCGGCCATGGTCATAACCACGACCGGCGGAAAGCCCCGACCCGTGGAGAGCGGGGAGTAGGGACGAACGACGATGAGAGGAAGGAGCGGGCCAGATGCCAGCTACGAAGAGCTATTACGACGTGCTCGGCGTCGAAGATTCCGCTTCGCCGAGTGAGATAAAGAAGGCGTTCCGCAAGCTCGCGCAGGAGCACCATCCTGACGCGGGCGGCGACGCCCAGAAGTTCCAGGAGATATCGGAAGCGTACGAGACGCTCTCGGACAAGGAGAAGCGTAAGGAGTACGACGATCTCCAGCGGTACGGCGCGTTCACCGGAGGGTTCGGTGGAGGAGCCGCGCGTGGTGGGAATCCGTACGGAGGACGCACCACGTACACGAGTGGATCCATGGACTGGGCGGATATCCTCGAGAGCATCCGCCGCGGTGAAGGAGCGTTCGGATCCGAGTGGGATTTCGGAGGTGGCGGAGGATTCTCCCGTTCACCCCGACCCACCAAGGGTCCCGACCTCACCATGACATTGGAAGTCTCGTTCGACGAGGCGTTCAGAGGCACCACGAAGAAGGTGAGCTACCGCGCTCCCGGCAGTGATGAGCGCAAGGAGCTAGAGGTCAAGGTCCCCGCAGGAGCGGTGGACGGCGGGAAGCTGCGGTACCGCAAGCGCGGTGAACCGGGGATGAACGGCGGGGAAGCCGGCGACCTGGTCATCACCACGCGTATCGCCAAGCACCCGTTCTTCTCGCGAGATGGAGCGGACGTCCTCGTGGACGTGCCCATCACCATGTACGAAGCGATCCTCGGAGCTGAGATCGAGGTGCCCACCCCCTCCGGATCCAAGGTACGCATCCGTGTGCCTGCTGGAACCCCGGACGGCAAGGTGTTCCGCGTCAAGGACGCAGGAGCACCCGATGTGAAGCGCAAGGACGGATCGAAGGGTGCGTTGCTCGCGACCATGCGGGTAGTGCCTCCGACCGACCTGACCGACCGTGAGCGTGAGTTGCTCACGGAACTGAGAGATATCGACACGAGGGACGTGCGGGCTGAGCTCCGCTAGGCCTCGAGGTGACTGAGGGGAGGAGTGGCTATGCCGTTCCAAGATAAGGAGAAACCGCTGTACATGATAAGCGTGGCAGCGGAGTTGACCGGCGTTCACCCGCAGACCTTGAGGATCTACGAAGCGAAAGGCTTGGTGATCCCTCAGAGGTCAGCAGGTAACACGCGGTTGTATTCGCAAGCCGATATCGAGCGGCTCGATCTGATCGGTAGATTGACCGACGAAGGTATCAACCTCACCGGTGTGAGCAGGATCATGAACATGCGAGCGCTCATCCAGGAGCGTGAAGCGGAGATAGCGGAGCTCAGGAAGACCATCCTGAAGCTCCAGAACAAGGTGGAACGTCAGGAACGCTACAGCGGCGTCCAGATCATCCCGTATGACAGGAAGACGATGATCGTGCGGCGGGGGACGGATCTCTAGATCCGCTGCCGTGCGTTTGAGATAGAAGGAGTGGATGTATGAGATTGGATAAATTGGCGGTGACGGCACAGGAGGCTCTGCAGGAGGCGATGGGGATCGCTTCGGATGCGAGCGCCGGATCGATCGGCCCTCAGCACTTGCTGAAGGCGCTGCTCGATTCCGATGAGCGCAACATCCGATCGGTCATCGAGCGCATCGGAGCCGATCCTGCCGTCATATCGCGTGAAGTGGACGAGAAGATAGAGAACGCGCCCACCGTGGAGGGCTACATGCCCACCATCCCGGATCAGGCGCTGTTGAAGGTGCTCGACGACGCCGTGAAGGAAGCGACCGCTCTGGGTGACTCCTTCGCTACCTCGGAACATCTGCTCATCGCTCTGACGAAGGACAACGGGACCGCTGGTACCATCCTCACCACGGCAGGCGTCACGCACCAGCGTGTCGTGGCTGCGTACGAGGAGCTCCGCGGTGACTCCCGTGTGACCGACGCCACATCCAAGCAGGAGTTCGAGGCGCTCGAGCAGTACGCGCGCAACCTGACGCAGCTTGCCCGCGAGGACAAGCTCGATCCGGTCATCGGACGCACGACGGAGATCCGTCGCACCATGCAGGTGCTCTCCCGTCGTACCAAGAACAACCCGGTGCTCATAGGTGAGCCCGGTACCGGTAAGACGGCCATCGTGGAAGGCCTCGCTCAGCGCATCGCAGTGGGAGACGTTCCCGCTTCCTTGAAGGACCGCGATGTCATGGAGCTGGACATCTCCGCCATGATCGCCGGCGCCAAGTACCGCGGTGAGTTCGAGGACCGCCTCAAGGCCGTCCTCAAGGAGGTGCAGGACGCCGAAGGTGAGGTCATCCTCTTCATCGACGAGCTCCACACCATCGTAGGTGCGGGCGCCGCCGAAGGAGCCATGGACGCCTCGAACATCCTGAAGCCCGCGCTCGCCCGCGGTGAACTGCACATGATCGGTGCTACCACGCTGGATGAGTACCGCAAGTACATCGAGAAGGACGCCGCGCTCGCCCGGAGGTTCCAGCCGGTCATAGTCACGGAGCCCACGGTCGAGGACACGATCGCCATCCTGCGTGGTCTCAAGGAGAAGTACGAGATCCACCACGGTGTCCGAATCACGGATGCCGCGATCGTCTCGGCGGCCGAACTCTCCGACCGCTACATCTCCGACCGGTTCCTGCCGGACAAGGCCATCGACCTCATGGACGAGGCCGCGAGCCGTCTGCGTATGGAGATCGACTCCATGCCCGTGGAGATCGACACGGTGGAGCGTCAGATGACGCAGTGCCAGATCGAGGAGCAAGCACTCCTCAAGGAGGACGACGCACTCTCCAAGGAGCGTCTGGAGCACGTGCAGCATGAGATCGCTTCGCTCAAGGAGCAGCTCAGCGGCATGAAGGCTACGTGGGAGAACGAGCGGGGAGCCATCTCCGAGGTGCAACGCCTCAAGACCGAACTCGATGCAGCTCGGACCGAGATGGAGCATGCGACGCGTGCCGGTGACCTGGCTCGTGCTTCCGAGTATCGTTACTCCGTCATCCCGAAGCTCGAGGAGGAGTACGCCTCCGCCGAGGAGTTCCTGGCCAACCGCCAGGAGACGGGTGGCCTGCTCAAGGAAGAGGTCACGGCCGAGGAGATCGCGACCGTCGTGTCCAGCTGGACCGGCGTGCCCGTGAACAAGATGATGGAAGGGGAGATGGACAAGCTCCGCAACCTGGAAGACGAGCTGCATGAGCGGGTCGTGGGACAGGACGAGGCGGTCCATCTGGTGGCGAGCGCTATCCGCAGGTCGAGAGCAGGGCTCTCCGACCCCGATCGTCCGCTCGGCTCCTTCCTCTTCCTCGGTCCTACCGGAGTCGGCAAGACGGAGTTGGCGAAGGCGCTCGCTGCGTACCTGTTCGACGATGAGCGCAACCTCATCAGGATCGACATGTCCGAGTACATGGAGAAGTTCTCCGTGCAGCGCCTCATCGGTGCACCTCCCGGATACGTAGGTTACGACGAGGGTGGTCAGCTGACCGAAGCGGTCAGGCGTCAGCCGTACTCGGTGATCCTGCTCGATGAGATCGAGAAGGCGCATCCGGATGTGTTCAACATCCTGCTCCAGGTGCTGGATGACGGACGTCTCACCGATGGCCAAGGTCGCGTCGTGAACTTCAAGAACACGATCGTGATCATGACCAGCAACGTGGGAAGTCAGTTCATCAGTGAGATCTCCAAGACCGGAGACCAGGAGGCCGTACTCGAATCGATCGATGCCGCGCTCCGCGCCACGTTCAGGCCCGAGTTCCTGAACAGGATCGATGACACGGTGATCTTCAACGCCCTCGGACTCGAGGAGCTCGAGGACATCGTCAAGATCCAACTGGCCGATGTGCGCCAGCGTCTGACGCGTGAGCGTGTGGAGCTGGAGGTCACGCCCAACGCCATGGACATGCTCGCCATGGGCGGACTCGACCCCGTGTACGGTGCTCGTCCGCTCCGCAGGTTGATCCAGCGTAGGGTCGTCGACCGTATCGCGAACGCCATGATCGCCGGCGAGGTCGTCCCCGGAGACACGGTCAAGCTGTACGTGGATGACTCAAGTGAGTTCGCACTGGAGGTCACGCACCGTGAGACCGGTGCTACACCGCTCGAGGATGTCTCGTACGAGATCGAACCCGACGACGTGGAGACGCTCGAGTAAAGCCGACTCCACCCACCATGAGTACTCGTCAGGAGGCCGATGCCGCAGAGAGCGGTGTCGGCCTCTATAATGTGGGGATGGTCTGGAGGGTACTTCCGGTTCCCGGCGAGGAGGACGTGTGTGGGCTCGGATCGATAGCGGGGACATCCGCACCGTGATCCACTATCTGGGAACTCTTCTGGTGTTCATCGGCTTCACCATGTTCGCCCCGCTCCTTCTCGCCCTCGTGGCTGGAGAGCGAGGCCCGGCGTACGACTTCGCGTTCGCGGCGGGGCTCACCGTGCTTCTCGGCATCATCATGAGATTCGCACGGCTCAGGCCACCGGATATCGATCGGCGGCAAGCTCTCATCGTCACGGGACTCATCTGGATCGTGGCATCACTCGCAGCTGCCATACCGCTCTATCTCTCCGGGCACTTCCTGTCCTACGTCGACGCGCTCTTCGAGGCCGTCTCCGGTTACACGGATACGGGATCCGTGCTGGTGCAGGACCTCGATCACATGGCTGACTCGCATAACCTGTGGCGGTTCATCCTGCAGCTCGTGGGAGGTCAAGGGATCATCGTCATCGCGCTCGGCATGGGATTCTTCGCGCGGTTCTCGGGGAGCGGTGCGCTCTACAGCGCGGAGGGGCGGAGCGACCGCATCGTGCCGCGACTGGCTGATACGGCGCGGTTCATCGCGGGGATCTCCGCCGTGTTCGTGGGGACGGGGACGCTGGCGCTCACGATCGTGGGACTGACCATCGGCCTGCCACCGGCGCGTGCCGTCTTCCACGGGTTCACGGTGACCATCTCGGCGTTCCACACCGGTGGTTTCTCGCCCATGTCCACCAGCTTCATCTACTACCACTCCGCTGCGTACGAGATCGTAGCCATGATCATCATGCTCTCGGGCATGTTCAGCTTCGCGCTCTACGTCTACGCCATGCTCAAGGGGCCCAAGGAGTTCCTCAAGGACATCGAGGTCAGGACCATCGCTGTCTGGATCGCGATCGTGCTGGCCATCCTCATAGCCACCATGGCGCGTGACCCGTGGATGCCTGACATCGTCACGACGGTGCGGCGCGGGTTGTTCATGGTCGTATCGGCGGCCAGTAACACCGGATTCACCGTGCTCCACACGGAACAACTCGGATCGCTCATGTTGCCGGGCACGCTCTTCGCGCTCATCCTGGCCATGGCCATGGGTGGCGCCACGAGCTCCACGACCGGTGGTATCAAAGCGCTCCGTGTAGGGATCGTCTTCAAGGCGATCCTCGCCGAGATGCGCACCACCCTCTCTCCGCCCACAGCGAGGTCATCCACCCGGTACGAGCACATGGGCAGCCGCATCGTGGACAAGCAGGAGGTATCCAGTGCCATGAGCATCTTCCTCCTGTTCATCTTCATGTACATCGGGGCGGCGCTCGTAGGGGTCGCGTACGGATACGAACCGCTGCACGCGCTCTTCGAGTCGGTGGCGGTCACCTCCAACGCCGGCCTCACATCCGGCGTGGTCACGGCATCCATGCCCGAGGGCTTGAAGTTCGTCTACATATTCGCCATGCTCGCCGGGCGCCTCGAATTCATGGCGCTCCTCACCGCATTGGCGGGGATCGTAGTCTCTGTTCGCGGTACGATCGACCGCAAGGTCGCGAGGAGGGGAGCTGATGGCTGACAAGAGGCTGAGAGCGGTCGTCGAGCGGGTGCCTGAGCGGGCGAGAAGGGCGTTCCTCTCCTTCTGGTCGCTCATCGGGTACCTGACGCTCTTCCTCATCCTGCTCATGGTCATGAGCGTGGCCGTCTACGTGGTAGCGAGGTAGCGCTCGTGTGGCCTACGTTCACATGGGAGGACGTGCGCGCAGCAGCTCATCATCTGGGCATGCTGCTCATCATCGTGTCCGCGACCATGGTCATCCCATTGGCCGTAGCGCTCCTGAACCGTGAGTTCGGTCCTGCACTCGATTACTTCCTGAGCTGCGCCACCGGCGTGTTCCTCGGGGCGCTCATGCGGCTCGCCCGTATCAGACCGGGTGCGCTTTCCGGTAAGCAAGCGGCGCTCATCACCGGGTTCGCGTGGGTGTTCCTCTCCTTAGTGGGAGCCGTGCCGCTCTATCTCTCGGGCCATTTCGGCTCGTTCCTGGATGCCACGTTCGATGCGGTATCAGGATTCACCACCACCGGTGCTGCGCTCATCCAGGATGTGGACCACCTCGCGTACTCCCACAACATGTGGCGTCTCATGACGCACGTCATCGGAGGTCAGGGGATCATAGCCGTAGCGTTGACGCTCGGTGTCTTCGCGCGCACATCCGGAGCCAGCTCGCTCTACAAGGCGGAGGGTAAGGACGGGGACCTTCTGCCCAGCGTCATCTCAACGGTGCGGTTCTCCGCCGTGATCACGGCGGTCTTCGTGGCTGCGGGTACGGCGATCATCGGTGCCATCTGCTTCGAACAGGGGATCGCGGGCGGAAGGTCGCTCTTCCACGGGCTGTCGCTCTCGGCTGCTGCGTTCGGCACGGGTGGATTCGCGCCCATGTCCACGGGCGTGCTGTACTACCACTCGTTCCCGCTCGAGTTCATCCTCATGATCATCATGACGGCGGGTGCCATGAACTTCGCACTCTACCTGCGCATCATGAAGGGCGACCTCTCGGAACTGCGGCGTAACGACGAGTTCCGCGCATGGATCGTCTGGTCGATCGTGATGGTGGGGCTTCTCGCCCTCTCGCTCGCACGCGACCCCGTGTTCTCCGAAGCCGTGATCATCGGTAGGCGCGGTGTGTTCACGGCGGTGGCGGCGCTGAGTAACTCCGGGTTCTCGATGTTCTATCCCGATCAGCTCTCCGATGTCATGAGCAGGGCATCCCTCTTCATCCTGATCCTGGCCATGTCCGTAGGTGGGTCCACCGGCTCCACTTCGGGTGGTATCAAGGCCATGCGGCTCGTGGTGATCGTGAAGACCATCGTGGGTGACATCCGCCGCGCCATCGCACCCGACACGGCCGTCA
This sequence comes from uncultured Coriobacteriales bacterium, assembly GCA_964448475.1. GTDB lineage: Bacteria > Actinomycetota > Coriobacteriia > Coriobacteriales > CAYVBA01 > CAYVBA01. The sequence goes on along the minus strand of CAYVBA010000005.1, from coordinate 7,246 downwards.
TCAGGAGCCGCTACCATCACATCACCGAGCAGACGGTCACATCCGACCTCTCCACGAGCGCCATGACCATCTTCCTCATGTTCGCTATCACGTACCTCGTGGGCGGCATGGTGGGCGTGGCTCTCGGCTATCCGCCGATAACGGCCATCTTCGAGTCCGTAGCCGTCACATCGAACGCCGGGCTCACGTCAGGTATCATCTCTCCTGATATGCCGGTACTGCTGAAGGTCGTCTACATGCTCCAGATGTGGGCAGGACGTATCGAGTTCCTGGCGCTCCTCGCGCTCATCGGAGGCGCCGTGGCCACGTTCGTACCGGAATCCGTGAAACGGAAGGTCGCGAGGGATGCGCATGCATGATCTGGGCGAGAAGGACGGGTCCATGGCCTTCCGTATCATGCGCTCGTTCGTGATGCTCTTCTCGCTCGCATCACTCGCGGTGCTGCTCAGTATCCCGGCGTGGGGTGTGACTCCCTCAGAAGCTCCTTCCGGCACTCCTACCGCTTCCGCGGGCGCGGTTCAGACGCCGCCCGACCCGCTGCCGTCAGCACCCGAGTCCGGTGGTGGGACGCTGGAAGGTGGAGTGGATCCTCAGGATGCGCTCAAGACGACCACCGCAGAACTGCTGCTCGCGCAGACGTCCCTGGACGGGAGACTCGTCGTGTTCTCCGGTGAGGTCATCGGGGATGCGATCGACGCCGACCGGGGGCACAAATGGATCCTCGTTTCCGATGACGGCTCAGCGCTCTCGGTGCGCATGACGGATAACCACGCCGGCCTCATAGAGAACTACGGCAAGTACGGCATGAAGGGCACCGAGCTCCGCATCACCGGTACCTATCATGTGGCCGATCCCGCTCAAGCGGGTGAGCTCAACGTCACCGCCGAGAACGTGGAGATCATAGCCCACGGCGGACCCGTGGAGATGCCCGTGGATACCTGGAAGCTCTACGCCGGAGTGGCGTTCTTCGTTGCGGCCGGAGTGCTCGTGCTGCTCTACCGTTACCTGCAGAAGAGGTCGATCTAGTGCCGGAACTCGTGGAAGCACGCGTCGGGTTCGATGACATCCGGATCCCCGAGCGCATCCGGGAAGGCTTCGAGCAGTGGCTCTCGGAGCAGCAGGCGCCCGAAGAGGGCACGACCTTCTCGCTGGGCATGGTGGTCAAGCACGACAGAGGATTCCCCTTGGTCGTGACGGATTCCGGCGCGTACCGCGCGGAGCATGAGATAGCGCTCGTGAAGAACGCACCGGTCCGTGCAGCGATCGGGGATTGGGCTTGCTTGCGTGTGGTGGATGGTCACGAGAAGGTCCGGATCATGCGGATCCTGCCTCGTGAGGGGATCATAGCCCGCCACGATCCGCGGGGACACGAGGGTCAGCACATCCTGGCGGTGAACGTGGACGCACTGCTCGTGGCCGTCGCGTTGTCCGAAGGGAAGCTCGACGAGCGCGGCATCATGCATGCCGTGGTCATCGGGCTCGATGCGGGTGTGGAGCCCGTGGTAGTGCTCACGAAGACCGATCGTAAGAAGACGGCTGAGCATCTGGCAGCGGATATCGAGCGTGTGCGTGAGCTTGTGGGCGCCGATGTGGAGGTGCTCGTGACGTCGTCCGTGACGGGCGAGGGCATCGAGGCCGTCCGTGAGCGTGTGGACGAGGAGAGCATCGCCGCGATCATGGGTGTCTCAGGAGCCGGTAAATCCACGCTGCTGAACGAGCTGCTGGGTGAGGAGTCATTGCCTACCTCCGAAGTGCGCGAGCGTGATGATGCGGGAAGGCACACGACCGTGGCACGCGAGATCGTCTCCATCCCTGGTGGCGGTCTCATCATAGACACCCCGGGAGTGCGGAGTCTCTCGATCCGCGATCACGAGGACGGCGTGCTCCTGGCGTTCCCGGAGATCGTGGACCTGGCAGCTACCTGCAAGTTCCGCGATTGCACGCATACCGATGAGCCGGGTTGCAGCGTCCTGCCGGCTGTCGAGGCGGGCGACGTGAGCGGGATCCGCCTGCGGAGTTACCAGCGGATGCAGGAAGAGATGAGGACGAGCACCGAGGCCATAGACCCCGCGCTGCTCTCGCGTAAGAGGAGGCGCTAGCGATATGGAGATGACTCCGGCACTCGCGTTCGTGGGAAAGTCAGGCTCGGGCAAGACGACCCTCATGGTCCGCTGCATCGAGGAGCTCACGGCGCGCGGTCACCGCGTAGGCGCCATCAAGCATCACACCCGCCGCGACTTCGAGATCGACCACGAGGGCAAGGATTCCTACCGGTTCTCGAAAGCGGGTAGTGTGCATACGGTGATAGCGGCGCCCACGAAAGTGGCATCGATCCGTGAGGTCGAGGGCGAATACGAGTTCGCGGATCTGGTGCGTGACATGCCCGACCTGGACGTGGTCCTCGTCGAGGGCTACAGGATGGGTGGCCTGCCCACGGTCGAGGTCATCAGGACCGAGGTCGAGAAACCCGAGGCACTCTCCGCGCGCAAGGAGACGGCGACCGACGAGGTCATCGCCATCGCGAGTGACTACAGCGCGGGTGATCTGGCTCCGTACTCGGACGCTCCCGTGTTCGAGCTCGATGACGTCTCCGGCGTCTGCGATCTGATCGAGTGCTCTCTCGGGCTGTGAGGTTCCTGTAAGGGACCTGTAAGCGCTTCGGGAGTTATCCGTAACGATATAGGCTGACGCGCCTCATGGTGCGTGGCTCTCATGCGCCCCGGGCTTCTCGCCCACGGGATACTCCTCCTACATCACCGGATCGGAGGAGGGCTCGTGGAGCTCACAGCTCGGACGCGTCTCATCATAGCCATCGTCTGCGGCCTACTCGCCGCTGTGTTCACCCTCATGTACGTGGGGTCCGCTGAGGAGCGGGCTCGTGCTGCCGGTCTCACCGGGTTGGAAGTGGGTGAGCACGGAGCGGTGGAGGTCGTGGTGGTGAAGCGACCGCTCGCGCCTGGTGAGGCCATCACGGAAGAGGACGTGGGGACCCGAGTCGTACCGGGAGATTGGGCTATCGAGGACGCCGTGATCGATACGGGGTCCGCTGTGGGGCGGTCGGTGCGGCTCGCGCTCATGCCGAATCAAGTACTGACCTTTCCTATGTTCAGCGACCGATCCTTCAGCGCGGTAGGAGAGGGGATGTCCGCTGTGAGCATCCCCACGCAGGATGTGAGATCCGTGGGTGGGCGCGTGGAGCCCGGGGATGTGGTGGAAGCGTATCGGTACGTGGAGGGTAAGGCGCAGGTCATCACGTCAGCTGAGGTCCTGGAGACTTCGGATACCGGAGGTGTACGAGGACTGAGCTGGGTGACGTTACGCGTCCCGGACGAGCATGTGCCCACCGTGCTGGATGCAGCGGTGAACAGCACCATCTACCTCACGCTACCCGGTGGTGCGTCATGATCACGGCGGCTGCGGAACGTGTCGTGACCTTAGGGTCGGCAGCGTCGGTGGGCGCATCCGGTGAAGAGCATGCGGCCGACCCGTTCTCGTTGCGTCGGGAACTCATGAGGCGTGCGGGAAGCGGGCCTGTGAGAGTGATCATCGCAGGGACCGCTGCTGACCTGGGAGGCATCACACCGGCGAACGCGGCGGCCGCATTCGCCTCGATCGAAGGGGTCTCGGTCGAACTCCGCACGGACTCGAGCGATCCTTCCACGTACGAGCGGTTGAAGGACGAGCCGGGCGTCACGATCGTTGAAGGCGACCAGCGCACCCACCGGGGCCGGACCCGGGGCAGTGGAACGGTCGCGTTCTTCTCGGTCGATGGAGGAGTAGGGAAGAGCACGCTCGCAGTCGCGGTCGCATGGAGCGCTGCGAAGAGAGGCGTGGATACGCTCGCCGTGGATCTGGATGTCCATTTCGGGAGACTGGGAAGCGTGCTCGGAGCGGAACCCCGGTGTGACCTGGTGGAGGGTATGCGGGGATGCTCGCTCGGAGCCGCGCGCGTTAACGAGCTGGCTGTGGAGCTCGCGCCTGCCTTGAGGTACGTACGGGGGAGCTCCGACGCCATCCGTGGTGATGAGCTCCTGAGAGATGCGGACGGCGTGGTCCGAGCCGTTTGCGGTGCCGGTGGGTTGGGTGTGCTCGACCTCTCCGGTTTCTGGAACGACCTCACGTGTGCCGCGCTCGTGGAAGTGGATCGAGCCGTACTCGTGACCACCGCTCGGTCCTGTGACCCTGACCGTGTATCCGAGGCGCTGGAGCTCTGCGCCGCACTCGGGGTGCCGCGGACCAAGGTGTCCGTGGTGCTGAACATGCATGACCCGAAGCGGCTCGATGAGACTCTCGAGGAGAGACTCGTACAGCTCGTGGGAGCACATCGTCTCATGAGCATCGCCGATGGTGGAGAGCACGTCAGGAGTGCGAGAGGTGCGGCGGGTCTGGGACTGCTCGCCGATCGGAGTCCGCGATTCAGCGCAGGTGTCGATGGTCTGGTCGATTCCATCATCGGCGGCCTGGGTCTGCATCCGGACGTGAGCGCAGGGTCTCCCCATCGTGTGCGGCACTCGCGCTGGTCACCCCTGCGCATGGCGAAGGAGGCATGATGTCACTCGCCTCCCGCATCCGGGTCACGAATGAGTCAACGCACGCAACGACCGGTGTCATCGATACAGCTCGTGCTCGAGCGATCCGCTCGAGACTGATGGACGCTCTGAGCGATCAAGTGGGTCATGAGCGGCTCTTCGACATAGCCTCACGAGGCGAGGAGACGGCACGGGCTGAACTCGGAGTGGAATTGGACAGACTCCTCACCACGGAGGAGTTCGTGGACGTCCTCGCTGAAGAAGGTCATGCGGCGTCATCGCGTCTCGTGGATGACATCGTGGGCTACGGACCACTCCAAGCTCTCATGGATGACCCCTCCATCACGGAGATCATGGTCAACGGTCCGGATCACGTGTTCTTCGAACGGGATGGTCACGTACTTCCCTCTCAGGACCGCTTCGATGACGAGCGGCAGATCCGTCACGTCGTCGATCGAATCATCGCTCCTCTCGGGCGGAGGCTCGATGAGCGCAGCCCGCTCGTGAACGCTCGACTCGCTAACGGCTATCGCATCAACGCGGTGATACCTCCGGTGGCCATAGATGGGACCACGGTCACCATCAGGAAGTTCAAGGAGCGCATCACGAGTCTCGGTGAGTTGATCGCTCTCGGAAGCATGGATGTGCACACGGCCACGTTGCTTCGCTGGGCTGTCATGAGTCGCAAGAACATCGCGGTCGTCGGTGGCACCGGTTCAGGTAAGACCACGCTGCTCAACGCGTTGTCGTCGGAGATCGACCACTCCGAACGCATCATCACGATCGAGGACTCGGCCGAACTCCGTTTCTCAGCACACCCTCACGTGGTGAGACTGGAACGCCGCGAACCCTCCATCGAAGGAGTCGGCGAAGTCAGTATCCGGGATCTCGTCATCAACGCACTCCGCATGAGGCCTGACAGGATCATCGTGGGTGAGTGCCGTGGTGCTGAAGCGCTCGACATGCTGCAGGCCATGAACACAGGACACGATGGTTCTTTGACCACGCTCCATGCCGGGAGCGCCGAAGAAGCCGTCCTGCGCCTCATCATGATGTCCCGTTATGCGATGGAACTTCCCACCCAGGTGATCGAAGGCCAGATCGCATCAGCGATCGACTTCTTCGTGGTGCAAGGACGGCTCACGGACGGCACACGGATCATCTCACAGGTCAGTGAATGTAGCCGCGATACACGAGGCAGGGTCCTCCTCAGTCCGTGCATCGACTTCGATCGGTCGAGAAGGACGTGGTCACACATCCACGAGCCATCGTTCGTGAGTGAGATGCTGGAGCTCGGCTCGCTCTCCGCCGAGGAGGTGGGAGCATGGCGCTCGCAGCTCTCCTGATCGGTTCACTGGTCGCAGTGTCCACAGCCCTTCTCGCCAGTGTCATCGGAACGCGTGATGTGATCGCGGCACTCTCATCGTCCCGGGTGCGCGGTGTACTGAAGCATCTGGAGAAGGTTCCTCTTTGGCGACCGATCGTCTCCGGTTACGGGAGTCTCCATGAGCGGATCGGCCTGCCGGAAATCCCACAGCGTGCGCTACCGGGAGAAGCGGTGGCGTTCCTCGTCCTCGTGATCGTTGCGGGCCTCCTCATCACGCGGAGTGCAGCCGGGGCGGTCATGGGGTTCGTCGTGGTGGTCACACTGCTGGCGCTCAGAGGGCGTGGTGAGGAAGCTATCCAGTTGAGAAGGATGAGAGAAGCGCTGCCCGATCTCACGCGGTCGCTCGGGATGTCCATCGGAGCAGGAGCACCTCTCGAGCGCGCACTCGGGGAGATAGCGCATCGCGCTCCCGGACGCCTCGCTTCCGGACTCGAGCGCGCCTCCATCGAGATGTCGTACGGCGTCATGCAGCACGAAGCGCTCGGAAGACTCGTATCGGACCACCCCGAACTCGATCTGGAGCTCCTGGCCGTTTCACTCGAGGTCAGCAAGGAGACGGGATCACCCCTCGATGGGATCCTCAGGCACGTGGCGCGGATCCTCTCAACCAAGCTCGAGCTCGAAGGCACGCTTCAGGTCAAGACGGCGCAATCCAGACTCTCCGCCATGATCGTGGGCGCACTTCCGATCGTCATGTTCGGCATCCTCATGCTGCTGTCGGAGGATTACCGCACCGGAGTCGCCACAGGCCGAGGGGTCATGGCGCTCATGGCGGCTCTCGCCCTCGAGACGCTCGCGCTTCTCATGATGGCTCGAACCATGGAGGTCGCCTCATGATGCGTCTCCTTCTCGTGGGCGCAGTAGCGTGCTCGGGTGTAGCTATGAGCCTTGTCGCCGAGCGCGTTCTGACTAGCTGGCACGTAAGCGCTCCGACATCCCGGCTCCCGAAGAGCATCTCGCGCCTCCTCGACCCGTTCACGAACAAGGGCGAGAGGGATGTGATTCCCTCGCAGGTTCCGGACATGATCGATGTCGTGGCACTCGCCGTCCAAGGCGGCTCGTCGTTCGAGCGTGCGCTCGAACGGTTCGTGAGCGCGTATCCGGAGCGAGAGCTCGCACATGAGATGCAGCACGCGCTGAGGTCGTTCCGCTTCGGTCTGGCATCACGTGAGGAAGCACTCGACGCGCTCGTGGAGAGCACTCAGGATGACGCGCTCGCACGGTTCCGCGACGTCGTCGTCCGATCGCTGCGGACGGGAAGTCCGCTCGCAGACGATCTCACCCGTCTCGCGTCGGATGTACGACGCGCACGGATCTCCCGTATCGAAGC
>CAYVBA010000004.1:0-50101 GCA_964448475.1 uncultured Coriobacteriales bacterium | reverse complement strand
AGGCGCGGCGTTCGGGGCGGCGTACGTCACCACGTAGGCGCCATGCGGCGAGTCCTGGTTGATGTTCAGGCCTTGAGGGGAGCCGGAGTAGACGATGTGGGGGTACTCGTTCAGAATGGCCGGCTCATGCACATGGCCGAGTGCCCAGTAGTCCATGCCTGTACTGCGCAGACGCTCGACCGACGTGGGAGCGTACGAATCCGGTACGAGACCCGTATGCAGAACGCCTATGGAGAGCGGCTCATCCGGCAGCGGCCGGTAAGCGGATGCGAGATCGCGCGCTTCGTGCTGATGCGCATAGCCCTGGCCGTGGAGGACTGCCTTCAGTACGCCGTCGGTGCGGAACTCGTAGCGCTGCGGCTCTGCGGAATCGAAGATCCGGACGTTATCCGGCAGCTGCCCCACATCGTGGAGCCAGGAATTGGAAGGGTCGTGGTTACCGGTGGTCACGTAGACGGGGATGCCATGGTCAGCCAGCCGCTCCATCCCCGCGACGAACAGAGCGAAGGCGGAGTAGGTACGGGAACGGGAGTCGAAAACATCGCCCGCCAGTATGAGGAAGTCAGCTTCCTCGCGGATGGTGAGGTCTATGAGTGCCTCGTACGCATCGGGGATCGCGGAAGCAGCCATGCGCTCCATCCGCTCATCCAACCCGAGGAGCGTCTGGAACGGCGCACCTAGATGGATGTCCGACGCATGTACGAATCTGATGTAAGGTTCCATGTGGTCCGATTCCCTTCTCGTTCTCTGGATGCTACCCGATGCCGCGGACCAGAACGCACCGGCAACAGTCCCGTTACATCTTCGGCGCGGTGCGCTCCCATGCGTAAGCCCTCCGTGAACAGGGTTATCCACAGAGTTATCCACGAACGATCAGGATTCCGATCGGTTCTGGTGGATTACCCGTCGTGCCTCAGTGAGAGGTTCTGGAACATCGTGTATTGCGGCAGGAAGACGAGCGAGACATCCCCCGTCTCACCCGAACGGTTCTTGGCCACGATCACGTTGGCGATGTTCTCATCCGGCCTGTCGCTCCGCTCGGCTTCTTCCGGAGTCGTGGACCGGTCCAGGAACATGACGATGTCCGCATCCTGCTCGATGGATCCGGACTCCCTCAGGTCTGCAAGACGCGGTCGCTTGTCCGGCCTGGACTCCACTGCACGGGACAGCTGTGACAGAGCGATGACCGGCATGCCCAGATCCTTGGCCAGGATCTTGAGGCTCCGCGACATCTCACCCACTTCAACGTTACGGTTCTCGAACCGGGTGCTGTGCGATGAGATGAGCTGCAGGTAGTCTATGACTACCAGGCCTTTCTTCTTGTTGCGCAGCTGACGGCGCGCCTTGGCACGGATCTCCAGGATCGTGGATCCCGGTGTGTCATCCACCCAGAAGTCCAGCTCCGAGAGACGTCCCGACGCGCGGATGATGTTCTCCCACTCCGTCTGCGGGTTGATGGTACCGGATCGTAGGTTCTGCAGGCCCACGTGAGCCTCCGATGCGATGAGGCGTTGTGCGAGCTCCACGGAGGACATCTCCAGCGAGAAGAACGCGATGGAAACACCCGCTTTAGCTGCGTTGATAGCAAGGTTCAGTGCGAATGCGGTCTTACCGATAGCCGGCCGAGCTGCGATGATGACGAAGTTACCTGGCCTGAGGCCGGTGAGTTTCTTATCCAGGTGGGTGAAGCCAGTGGGAACACCCACGATATGCTCGCCCCGGTTGGAGAGCTCCTCGATCTCAGCGTATGCCTCGGTCATGAGATCCTCGAGGGACCGGAAGTTGCTTTCCACGCGTTTACCAGTGACGTTAAGCAGAAGGCGCTCTGAGCGCTCCACGACCTCGTCCAGATCATCCGGTGCATCATAGGCGAGCTCCATGATGGAAGCGCCGGCCGTGATCAGGTCCCGAAGCAGCGCCGTGCGCTTGACGATATCCGCATGCGTAGCCCAGTTGACCAGCGCGAACGAGTCCGATGCCAACTCGATGATGTACGGCTTCCCACCTACCTCATCCAGCTCGCCACGTGCGAGCAGGCGGTCGGCCAAGGAGAGCTGATCCACCGGCGTGTTGCGGTCGTAGAGATCACGGATCGCGGCGAAGACCTTACGGTGCCGAGGGTGGTAGAAGTACTCCTCCTTCACGCGCGTGAGAGCGTCCTCCAATATCTCAGGAGACATGATCATAGCGGCCAGTACGGCTCGCTCAGCATCTATGTTCTGGGGCGTACGGCGCTCCGCGCGGCCGCCCATGAAAGCAGGATTCACGCTCTGCTCGGGCATGGTGCCACTCCTTCTCGAGTTCGGTTCCCCGATGGTAGTACAGATCCTGCGGCCTGAGTCGGGGCGCTCATCGCACTAGCAACGATACACAATCCCGTGTGTTCTTCTTCCTATGCTGCGACCTGCTGGAAGCGGAGTTATCCACCTTTTCCACAATCTCGAAGAGGTTCTCGACTACTTTTCCACAGAAAGTAGAACGGAACATGAACCATATTCAACGCACCATTCGTTAACGTGGTGAAAACGCGACGTTAACCGTTCCAGGTAGGACAATCGCAGGTCTTCTCGCCCCGTTTATGCACGTACGAACGGCTGTTCGTCGACTCTCCTCATGAGAGCACGAAGGGGTCGAGCGCGTCTCCCGCGATCGACCCCTTCGGGGTGGTACGTGATGCCGGTTTGCAGGATTACTCCTCGTCAGCATCCTCTTCCGTGGAAACCTCGGGGTTGTCCACAGACTCTTCCATCTCTTCCTCAGACCCTGCGGTTTCGGCGTCCTCGACCTCTCCAGCCTCGACTGCGGCGGGTGCCTCGGCGTCGATATCCTCAACCACTACGATGAGCTCAGCTGTGACCTCACGGTAGAGCGATATGTTCACAGGGTGCTCACCGAGAGTCTTGATGGCGGGCTTGATGTCGATGCGCTTGCGGTCGATCTCAGGACCGAGCTGCGAAGCGATCTCCTCAGCCACGGTCGCGTTGGTGACGGAACCGAAGAGCTGACCCTCATCACCGGACTTAGCCTTGATGACGATCCGCTTGCCGTCGAGGGCTTCACGGAGGGTCTCGGCGTCGGTGGTGCGAGCGAGCTCACGCTTCTCGATGTTGTGCATACGCTGTTCGAGTTGCTTCAGGTTACCGGGCGTAGCGGGGATCGCGATCCCCTTCGGGAACAGGTGGTTCTCAGCGAACCCCTGAGCGACGTCGATGACGTCTCCCTCGCCTCCCTTCCCCTTCAGCTCCTCGAGGAGGATTACCTTCATGTCTTACTCCTATCTGACTTTCATGCTCTATCACTATCGGACGCTTCCGGCGTTCCTGCATCGGATCGCGGAAGCTTGCGGATGTTGACCCAGATGTCCACGAGACCCACGAGGGACACGCCCATCGTGAAGATCTCCACCTGGACCGCTATGAACAGTGCCAGGACCCTGACGATCATCGGCATGCGCGACCGCACCAGCATGGCCATGATGACGGCGAAGCCTTGTGCGGCGAACACGAACCTGAGCATCACCACGAGGTTGCCGCCTATGGTGGCGAGAAGGTCCGACGCTGCCGTATCCAGGAACGAGAACGCGATGAGCAGGATGCCTATCACCAGAGCGAGGACGAACACCATGGGTGCGTCCAGCCTGAGGAACCCTCTCATGTACGCGAGTGCACGCTCACGAGCTACGAACAGCGAGCCTGCGATGCCTGCTATCACGATCGCCAGCCCCTCGAACACGTAGAACGAGGGCAGTAGCCTGATGAACCAATCCATCAGACCACGGATGATGGGAGTCGCCTCCGCTGCGTTCGGCAGATCCTGCACCCGCGCGAGGGAATCCTCGAACGAGGCGGTCATGAGCGCAGGCAGGTTCGTCCCGGCGAGCTGTGCTGTCAGTGCATCGACTCCGAAGAGTAGAGCTCCGGTCAGTACCACGAGGGCGATGACCGAACTCCAGGTGAGTCCTCTCTCGACGAGGACGACCAGAGCGAACACGGCTCCCGCCGTCACCGCCACCCGCGCACCGAGGGAGATCTCCACCGCTGCGAGAGGGGCTATGACCAGCACGAGCGCTGCGATCGCAGGGATCCACGACCTTCTCGCCACGATGAGCGTAGCTCCTGCTCCGAGGAGCAGTGCACCCACCATGGGCAGGAACGCCGTCAGGGCAGCGCCGACCACGGTGAGGATCAACCCACCGATCGGTAGACCTGTTCCTGTTGTCCTGTCGGGCATGGGTCCTGTCGACCTCTATCCTTAACGACCGCGACGTCCGCCGCCGTTGATGACGGGTACGACATAGGGCATGAGTGCCATCTCGCGGGCGCGCTTGATGGCCATCGCGATATCACGCTGGTGCTGGGTGCAAGCGCCGGTGACGCGACGGGGCTTGATCTTGCCGCGGTCGGTCATGTACTTGCGGAGCATCTGCGTGTCCTTGTAATCGACGTGCTCGACGTCGTCCTTGCAGAACTGGCAGAACTTACGTCGTGGCTGTCGTGCATACTCTGCAGCCATACTTACCTCCTTCCACGTTCAGGTATCAGAACGGGATCTCATCATCGTAGATACTGCTATCGGTCTGAGGTGGTGCGGGGGTGTTGCTCCGCTGGTTGTCATAACCGCCGGAACGCTGGCCTCCACCGCCTTGACCGTCTCGTGCTGACATGAACTCGATCTCATCGACGATGACCTCGAGTTTGCTTCGCTTCTGACCATCGCGTTCCCAGGAGCTGTAGCGGAGCTTGCCCTCTATAGCTACCTTGGCACCCTTGTTGAGGTACGGCGAGATGGCCTCGGCGCGTGAGCCGAACATGGTGCAATCCACGAAGTTGGGGAAGTTCTCCCACTCTCCGGTCTGTGCGTTCCTACGGCGATCGTTCACCGCGACACCGAAGCTCAACACCGAAGTGCCTGCTTGGGTGGCTCGAAGCTCCGGATCCCTGGTGAGGTTACCGCTGATCACAACCCTGTTGATGCTCATATACGATCCACTCCTCAGCTAACTGACGTCGAATTACTCCCGGTCGTCACGGCGCACGATCATGAATCGCTTCACTGCGTCCATGATGCGCAGGACGCGGTCGAGCTCGGCGATCATCGCTGGTTCGGTGTGGAAGTCGATAAGGGTGTAATCACCCTCGGTAAGTTTGTCGACCTCGAATGCGAGCTTGCGCTTGCCCCATTCATCCACGTTGTCGACCACACCACCGTTGTCGGTGATGGTCACGTCGATACGCTTCATAGTGGCTACGCGAGTCTCTTCATCGATAGTAGGGTCGACGAAGAACAGGAGTTCATATGCCTTCATGCTGTCACCTCCTCTGGGCTGATGGCTCCGGGCCCATGAAGGCGGCACCCCGGAGCAGGGGATAACCCGAGAACTATACCACCCGCGACGACCCCGACACAAGCTCGGGTCGATCCAGCGCCACAGGAACTCCAGTATACGAAGGCTGTTCTTGCACTATCGCTTCTCGAGATGCACGGATCGCCGCCTTTATCCTTACGGATTCCTTATGGCTCCCGCTCCATTCCCTTGCCGGGCGAGATGGACGCGATCAGCTCTGTTCCCCCAGCTCACCACTGGTCTGAGTGGTGAACAGCTGTGCTGCGGTGAGCGCGACGGCAGCGCTGGTGTCTCCCGATAGCCTCTGCAGGATAGGAGCGAGTCCTGTCGGTTTTATGATGGCGAGTGACCTCAAGCCCGATAGACGCACGTACGCATGGTCATCCGACAGCGCTCGGATCGCATACGGCAGTGCGGATTCCGCATCGAGACCGCTCAGCGCGCAGACCGATTCACCGCGCACGAACCAACTCCGGTCTCCCGTGAGAGCACTCAAGTGCCGGATGCCTTCCTCGAGCGGATAGATACTGGTGAGCCATACCGCCACACCACGCAGTGCGTTCCGGCCGGATGCGAAGATGTTCTCCAAGCTCTTCTCGACCAGACCAGCTGCTACGGGCATATCCGAGCTCGCGCGCTGGATCCCCTTGGACATGACTTCGGCCATGGAGTCCACCGCGCGCGTGGCGACCCAGGTCCTCTCGTCATTCAGATACGGTGCGAGGTGCGCGACGGCTGCGATGCCGTCCGCCTCGGCCATCTGCTCGAGCGCCAGCTTCGCGGAGCGCCTCCCACCGGAATCCACCTGGTGAAGGAGCGCTGCGTACGCTTTGTCCCCGCCGGCAGCCACGAGCAGGCGTGCCGCCGAGTGAGCGAATCCGTATGCACGCTGCGGCTCGATCCCGTGGTCGGTCACCGGCGTCGCATCTATGCTGGCGACCGAACGCCTGAGGGCATCGATCGTCTCCTGGTCCTCGGCCAGTCCGCGCATCTGCACCACGACATCCTCGCGATGCGTCCTCAGATCCTGCGCGGCCGCTCGTTGTGCGCGGACGATCATCTCGCGCGTCTCGGCCGTGGACTCACCCTTGGCTTCGAGCTTCTCTATGTTCTTGCGGAACCATTCCATCTCGTCGGCTTCACTAGGCCCCCAGATGCGCGCCAGCGCGAGTCGTCCGGTCTGCCTCACGTGCGGCTCCTCATCCTCCGCGATCGCGATGATCGACGGCAGGAACTTAGGCTCCAGGTAGTTGGTCATGAACGATGCAGCCACGAGCCGCGAGCTCGCATCCTCCGACGAGACGAACTCCGCGATCCGCTCCGGCGTGATACCGCCCCTCATGGCCTTCATGAAGCTGCGGTACAACTGCCGCGCACCGGTGAAGAGCAACGCGAACCCCATGATCGAGAGCGCGAAGGTGATCCGCTGCGAACCCTCCACCATGGCCCAGGTGCTGAACATGCCCAGAGCGGCTGAAAGCACGGCGAGAAGGACGAGCTCTCTCCGACCCGACCTCGTGTATCCGTAGGTCAGTGCGAGACCGAGCGCCACGATGATGACGACTGCGCTGATCGAGCCTGCCCCGGCATCGTATTCAGCCACACCCGAGATCACCGTCAGCGCCACCATCACGATGACGAGCGGCGGATACGGAGCATCCGGGGTGTCGGCAGCGAGCACCACACCGAGCGGTGCGAAGAGCCGCAACCGGAGGAAGGTAGGTATGAGGAAGAGCGTGAGGAAGATGATGATGATCCCGAGAGGGATATGGAACAGAGCCGTCTCCTGAGAAGGGAGTCCCAGTACGGCGAAGGAGGCCATCATAGCCGAGAGCAACAGGCCCAAGCTCAGGTCCGCTTGACCGGTCGCCCAGCGGAACTTCCCGCAGCCTCTGTTGAGCAACAGTATGGAGTTCCACCCCGTATCGGCTATGCGCTTGCCTAAGAAATCCTTCTCATGCTTGTTGTGTTCCGCCTCGTTGCCGGCCATCTTCCCTCCTCTCCGTGACTCCTCGTTCGGTTCCTTATGCTTCGTCTTCCAGGTATTCCCATAACCATTGAATCATGTTCATGACGGAATCTTATGGAGCATCGCTTCATCCTGGAAAGAGAAGATGACCCCGAAGGGCCATCTTCTCGATGCGATGCTTCATGTTTTCTGGATCGCGGAACCGCTCTCAGTTCCGCGTCTCAGGACCCGGTGCCGGATCAGCCGGCTCACCGTCTTCCGGCGCGTCCTTCTCGCCCTCTTCGACGTCAGGCTGCATGACTGCATCCTCATCGAGCGGGGCGGTCAGGGGGCCGGGGGCGGGATCCTCGGGCTCGAATCCTTCGGGGTCGATCTTGTCCAGATCGGATACTACTTCGTCGTCTCTGATGGGCTCGTCCATGATGACCTCCTCTGATGCGGGTTCTTCCTGGGCGGGCTGTTCAGGAGCAGCGGGTGCCGCGGGCTCGATGGGATCCGCGATGACCGCGGGTTCTTCAGCCACGAAAGCGGGCGCTGGCTCCACGTGCTGCTGCGGTTGTGCGTCTACCGGTGGGACGGGCTCAGCGGGTGCGGCTGCTGGGGCCGGCTGTGCGGGCGGAGCCGCCTGCGCGGGCGCTGTAGCCTGTGTCGGAGGTGCATAAGCCGGTGGCGCTGTCTGGTAGGTGGGCGTCGCGTACGTGATGGTGGGGATGGGCTGATCGTAGGGGCCCCACACGGCGGGCTTGTACTGCTCGATCCACGTTCCGAGCGCGTGATAGGTGATGAGCGTGGTAGCTACAAGGACGATGTTCGAGATGAAGATGGCCAGGAGAGTCAGGAGGATGATCAGGCCGACCGACCCCACGATGGAGGTGGCCAAGGCTGCGGAGTTGGAAGCACTCGAATCCATGCTTGCGAAGATCGGGACGAGGATCACGATGAACGCCGGCAGGATCACGATAGTGGCTACGACCGACGCGATGATCCCACCGATGACGTAGATGGCGGCGATCTTCAGGAAGCCACCCCAGTCGCGGGAGACCACATCGTACGTGCGGTGGACCTGGAACGAAGGCGCGAGGCCGTCGTAGATCGCTCCGCGGAGCGTACTGGCCATACCGAAAACGGACACGGCGATCATCGCGACCGTGACGACCATGGTGAGGACCCAGCCGATGAACGGGATCCAGTAGAGGACGAAGTAGAGGGCGCTGGCCAACGTCCCCATGACGATTCCGAACACGATGAGGAAGACCCACGCGAACGCTCCCGTCCGCATGATCTTGCTGAAGTCCTTATCCTTCGTACGGAACGGACGCTGGATGCCCCATGCCGACTCACGTGCCCATTCGAGACCGTAGCCGTACATGGCCATGGGTCCGGCGACGGGCACGAACTGACCGAGCGCCAGAAGCAGGATCGACTTGATCCAGCCGTTCTCGGCCGTCAGGAGACGCCATGAGTTACTGAAGTACTTGATGTTCTGCGCCATCTGCTTCCTTCCGGTCTAAGCGAGAAGCGAATCCTTGGGGCCGAGGTCGTAGAGACCATCCTCGACGGAAACGTTCCCTTCCTCATCCACGTCATAGAACGCGGCGAATACCTGTGCATCTCCCGCATCTGCTGCCTCGCAGATGAGGGCGTTGCGCTCCGTGCCATCATCGAGCTCCACGTAGCCGTCGTAGCAGAAGGCGTACGCAGAAGCGCCGCTCTCCTTCACGAGCTTGCCTGCGGAGGCGAAGCATTCCTCGGGTGTCTCACCGGGGTGATCGTCCAGCTCGTAGCCCTCGTCGGTCACGAGGACGGTGAACGGGTCGAGCGTGCCGCCTTGGGTGAGCTTCTGCTCCGCCTCATCGAACGCCTCGTCGACCGCAGCGAGCGTGGACTCGAGCAGGGGTGATTCGTATTCCTCTTCCGGGGTCTCCGGGTTCAGATCGAGTTCTTCCGCCATGATGTGGCTCCTTAATCGTCGAAACCGACCTCAGGAGGCCGGATAGGATGTCGGATGGCGCTCGCGCGTCATCCCTATGACGGAACTGATACCCGTTCATCATCTCCTGGTGGGATACGGGTGTGGGAGATGACATCGTTAAATAAGGTAAACGTAAGAATTCCGGCGGAATGCAAGAAGCTCGCCCACCGTCTCCGGTGAAGCGAGCTCCCATCCAGAACTCTTGGTGCTGATGAGTGGGTGTAACGCTACGAGCGTGAGAGCACCCTACCGATGGCGATCACGATGACAGCACCAATCGTTGCGATGATCACCGAGGTGAGGTTGATGCCTGACAAGTCTCCACCGATTCCGGTGACGTTAGCCAGGAATCCACCGAGCAGTCCTCCAACGATACCCAGAACGATGGTCAGCACGATACCCATAGACTCACCCATGATGAACTTGGCGAGCACGCCTGCGATGAGGCCTACGATGATCCAGCTCAGAATACCCATGGTTTCTCCCCTTCCATGTTGCTTGCATATATAAAGTACGACCCTCCATGCGCTCTATCGGGTCGAACACTCTCCTACCCTGGTACGATGATAGGCATTCAGCAGAAGGGAGGATTTTTTTATGCAAGCCGATGTCCTGAATATGCTAGCTATCTGGGAGCTGATACATGAATCCGCAGATGAGGGGCTCAAGTCAGCCATAGCCCGCGGAGTCGAGCACTCACCTGGTGACGCCCAGAAAGATCCCGGCTCGTTCGTGGACGGTCTCTCCGCGTTGGTCGATTCGCGCAAGGAGGAGCTCAAACGAGAGCTGCTGACCACCATGGATGGCGAGAAGGACGCGCCGTCGGAAGGAAGCAGCTCGGTCCTCTCAGGTGCGGACGACGGCGCGAAGGACGCGATCGCGGACCTGCGTTTCGAGGTCGCCGAGCTCAGAGGAGCCATCGAGACGTTGACCACGCAGGTCGATGCACTCCAGAGAAGCTACGAGAGAGCGCATCCTCCTGTGACGCACCGGTCGTGATCATGTCCAACTCGCGACGCAGGCACATCGCAGCCACCTTGATGGGTGCTGGTTGGCGCACCGTAGTCGGAACGCGGTTCGGCTTCGCGTCTTCCGATGCGAAGCGGGCTGCGCAAGCGCGCGAGTTGTCACGTGCGTTGGAATCACTCGGGTCCACGTTCGTGAAGATCGGGCAGATCCTCTCGGTCAGGCCTGACATCGCGTCCCCCGAGATGATCGAGGAGCTCTCCGCACTGCGAGATGATGTGACTCCGCTTCCGTTCGATGAGATCCGTCCGGTGATCGAGGATGCCATCGGGCCGGTGGAGCGGAATTTCTCGTCATTCGAGACGACGCCGCTCGCTACGGCATCCATCGCGCAGGTGTATAAGGCGAAGTCCGCGCACGAGCATCGGTGTGTGGACGGGACGGTCCTTCCTGCCGGTACCGAGCTCGCCGTCAAGGTGGTGCGCCCAGGTGCCCAGCAGCTCATGTACGAGGACATGGCGGCACTGATGCCACTGATGGAGCGGTCGCTCGCGCGCGGCGCCTTCGGGCGACTCGGACTGAGCGCCATCCTGGGTGAGATCTCCGAGTCACTCGAGCGCGAATTCGACTTGAGGATAGAGGGACGTGCATCCGACAGGTTTCGCTACGATTTCGGAGATGACCCGCTGGTGACGTCGCCTCGTATCATCTGGCCGCTCTCCTCATGCTCCGTCCTCACCATGGAGTACATGGACGGGTGGATGCTCGATCGTACCGACGAGATGACGGCTGCCGGTGTGGACTCCACACCCCTCGCGGCTCACGGAGCCATCGTGTTCATGAGGCAGGTGCTGGAGCTCGGGCGATTCCACGCCGACCTGCATCCGTCGAATCTCCTGGTCACCCGTGACGGCCGCATAGCGTACATCGACTTCGGGATAGCCGGCTCACTCACGTCCGCTCAGCGGGATGCAGTAGCTCACGTCCTTCTCGCCACCGTCTACGCCGATCCGGGTCGCGCTATCCGTTATTCGCGGGAGCTCGGGCTTGCTATACCGGAAGAGCGCGTCGATGCGGTGACGAAGGAGATCTCTCAGCTCATGGGACGCACGCTGGGAGAACGGACGGATATCCGTGGGTATGTGCTGGGCTTCCTGAGGGTGATGGCACGGCATGGCGTCACGATCCCGGAAGGATTCGGGTTGCTCGTGAAGGGACTCGTGACGGTCGAGGGGTGTGCTCGGCTGCTCGATCCGGATGTGGACATCATCGCCATGGCCAAGCCGTACACGACATCGCTCGTGGCGCGGAGGCTGCTGGATCCTCGTGCCGTCTACAAGAACATGCCGCGAGCTATCGACGCCGCCGTTCGCGAGCTTCTGCGCTGAGAACCGGCGCTTCGACGTTGTTGCCTTTTCGCGCAATCCCACGTTGGCGGATTGAGCGACTCCCGGACTGGATATGTATCCCTATCAAGTGATGCGACCGTTCGCACCACCTGAATCGATACTCAACATGAGAGGAGTCATCATGTCGAACGCACTCGATAACCTGGGCGATAAGGCACGCGACCTCGGAGACAAGATCTCCGACGCAGCTGATGATGTGAAGTACGAGGCGCGCAAGGCCGCTGATAACGCTAAGGATGCTCTGGATGATGCAGCGTACGAGACCCGTCGCGCCGTTGATAACGCGAAGGACGACCTCGATCGCAAGGCTGACAAGGATCAGGACGGCGAGCTCGATATCAAGGAGAAGCTCGATCGCAAGGTCGAGGAGATCAAGCGCGACCTGAGCAACTAGAACCACCAGGAACGCAGTCACGACCCTCATGAAGAGGGTCACCAGAGCGGCGCCTTCGGGGCGCCGCTCGCATTGAGGAGGGAGAACGCGATGTCCGAGAAGGATCTGATGCTCTACATCAACCCTAACTGCCCGTTCTGCAGGAAGGTCATGAAGTACATGGATGAGAGCGGGATAGAAGGCGTGCCCACGAAGGACGTCCGCGAGGACGGTGTGCGTGATGAGCTACGAGGTATCGGCGGCAAGACGCAGGTCCCGGCTCTCGTGATCGACGGAGAGGCGCTCTACGAATCCGACGCCATCATCGAGTGGATGGAAGGCGAGCTCGCGTAGCTCCTTCGGGGCGGGAATACGAGAATCGCCTGCGATTCGTGTGCCATTTTGTGCCATGTGGGATCCGCAGCGCTTTCCCATGTGCCGTTCTGTGCCGATTCAAGCGAGGGTCATCAGCCGAAGCAGAAAACAGTAAAGCCGTCTCTACCTGCTATTACGATAGAAACGGCTTTGTTTTTACTGGCGGAGGAGGGGGGATTCGAACCCCCGTACCGGTCGCCCGGTAAACGGTTTTCGAGACCGCCGCAATCAACCACTCTGCCACCCCTCCGAGTAGTGCTGGGTGGTTATAGAAAGGACGCGTCTGGCGGAGAGCCGGGGATTTGAACCCCGGAGACGGTTTTGCCGCCCACACGATTTCCAATCGTGCTCCTTCAGCCACTCGGACAGCTCTCCGCGCGAAGCGCGTTAGTCAGTATACAGTAACTGAGAGATTTCAGGTATCGTAGTGCTGTCTTGTGGAAGCGCGACGTAGAAAGGGTGAACGAGTGGTCGCACCTGTCATCCTGCTGTTCGCGCATCTGATCGCTTTCGAGGTCGGTCCTTCGGCCGTGCCCACCGAGAACCTCATGAGCATCATCTCCACGAACACCTCCCCCACCTCCACGACGGTCACGGTACCGTTCTTCCTCGAGTACATCGCGGTGATGGCGGGAGCCATCTCCGGTGCGCTCGTCGCGGTGGACCGAGACTTGGATATCGTGGGTGTCATCGTGATGTCTCTGGTCGTGGGTCTCGGCGGCGGTATGTTGCGCGACATCCTCATGCCAACCGACCATGTCTACATCCTGGAGGTTCCCTCGTCGGTCATCCTCTGCGTTATGATCGCGATCCTCGCGTTCTACTTCCGGGATATCCTCGATCAACTGACGAGCGTCCCCATGTTCGCGTTCGATATCCTCACCGTCGGCCTCTTCTCCTTCGTCGGAGCGGAGAAAGGTCTGATGGCTGACTACGGCGTGGTAGCGAGCATCATGCTGGGAACCCTCACCGGCGTGGGGGGCGGCGTGATCCGCGACCTCCTCCTGAACGAGATCCCGCAGATCTTCCAACAAGGTAACTTCTACGCCATCGCTGGATTCGCCGGCTCGTTCACGTACGTGGCGCTCGTGGAGCTTCACATCGTGAAGCTGGTGGCCGCCATCTTCTGCGTGGTGGTCACGATGGGGCTGCGCGTGCTCTCGGTGAGGCTGAACTGGCGCACCACAGCGCCGGTGGATCTGAGCCGCCACGTGGTGAAACCGATCAAGCACATCCTGCGCTACCCGGATGGAACGGTGGAGGTCACGAAGTCGGAGGGCTCCCCTAACATCGAGGACCTCCTGAACGACACGACCGAGGACACACCCCTCGGCTCCTATCAGCAGGTCACGATCATCGAGGACATCGAAGGTACCGGGCAGTTCCAAGCGCAGCCCGGAAACGACCACCGCGAGTAGCGGCAGCGGGAAACGGTACTGACCCTACTTGGCCGCGTGAGGTTCCCGAGCCTACCTCGGTTCTATTGAGCGTCAAGGGTAGCGGTGCCCTCAGGAGCCGCTGGGTCTCTGAGCGGTGCGGGCTGCAACGCCTCCACGGAGAAGGGATCCTCCACGGGCTCGCCCTTCTCGTCATACACGACGACTTCGGTCCTCTCCATGGCCTCATCCAGGTGATTCTCGAACTTCTCCTGCGAGTTCTGCGAGGTCAGGATGTTACGGACGACCTCCATGAGGTCCATGGGGACGCTGGCCATATCCACGTGGTCATCCACGGTCTGCGGCTCGAAGACATCGGTGCACTTGATGATGTGGAAGCCGAACTGGCTGGATACGGGCTCGGAAACCTCATCCAGCGCGAGGCCATCGAGCGTATCCTGATACTCCTGCACGAACGTGGCCATTGAGTCCCAGCCCACGTCACCGCCGCGCTCGCCTGAACCGTCGAGCGAATACTCCTGCGCAGCCTCCGCGAAATCGAGCTCACCGCTCACGATCCGTTCGTGCACATCATGAGCTGCCTGCTCGTCCTCATGGCTGAAGAGGATGTGACTCGATCGCTTTCCGGCCATATCCTGTGCGTTCTGATCGAGGAAGGACTGCATCTCCTCCTGAGTTGGGGTGACGTCCGTCGCGACGCTCTCTCTCACCTTCGTGGCGAGAAGGGACAGGCGGATGGTCTCGCGATAGGTCTCAGGGGAGAAGCCCGACGCCGTGAGCGCTTCGTTCCACGACTGCTCATCGGGATAGCTCTTGCGCATGACGTCGATCTGGGAGGTGAGCTCATCATCGGTCACGGTGATTCCCTCTTCACGAGCTACGCTCTCGAGGATCTCCGTACGCACCAGATACTCGAGGATCCCTGCCCGATAGGATTCGGTCGTCTGACCCATCCCGTGTAGGAATTCCTCGAACTGTCCCTCATCCGTCATACCCTGTGCCTGCATCGCCTTCTGCTGCTCAGCGTCTATAGCGCTCTCATGGATCTCGGTCTCACCGACTTCAGCGACGACCCTGCCGGTTCCCTTGGAGCTCGAGGCTCCGTCCGATCCACACCCTGAGAGTGCGAGCACAGCGAGCAGGAGCGCACTCGTAAGGATGACGAGCTTGGATGACTTGTGCATCAGATACCTTCCAGCCGGTTCAGCGTCATATTCCAATCGGAGAACAGTATGGAGATTTGTACCAGAGCAGCATGAATTTGAGATGATGCTTCACGTTTATCGCGAGCGGCACCCTGGACTCCATGGAACCTGCAAATATTTAGCTCTTGGCCTTATCCTTCTTCCGCTCGAGCGCGGTGAGAAGTCGCTTCCTCAGTCGGATGTTCTTGGGGGTTATCTCCACCAGTTCATCGTCCTCGATGTACTCGAGTGCCTCCTCGAGCGTGAAGCGCACCGGAGGTGTGAGCAGGATGCCCTTATCCGCGGATGCAGCACGCATGTTGGTGAGCTGCTTCGACTTGGCCACGTTCACGACCAGGTCACCCTCACGGGACGCCTCGCCCACGATCATGCCTTCGTAGCACTCCTCGCCCGGACCTACGAAGAGCTTGCCGCGCTGCTGGAGCGTATCTAATGCGTATGCAACTGCTTTCTCGGTGGACATGGAGATCATGGAGCCGACCTTGCGGCCGCCCAGGTCCCCACGGAAGGGGCCGTACTCGTAGAAGTTATGGAAGAGGATGCCCTCTCCGTGCGTGACGTTAAGGATGCGGTTGCGAAGCCCCATCATGCCGCGTGTGGGGATGTGGAACTCGAGATGCGTCTGCTCCTCACGCGTGATCATGTCGGACATCTCACCACCGGATGACCCGAAGACCTCGATGACCTTACCGGCGTATTCCGAAGGGACTTCCACGACGGCGAGCTCATACGGCTCGAGACGCTCGCCCTTCTCGCCCGTGGAGAAGATGACGCGGGGGCGGCCCACCTGGAATTCGAAGCCTTCGCGGCGCATGGTCTCCATGAGGACGGAGAGGTGGAGGACGCCTCGGCCGGCCACCTCGATGGCGGTGGAGCCGGGAATCTCCTGGATGACCATGGAGATGTTGGCTTCCTTCTCCTGGAGGAGGCGCTCCTTGAGCTGGCGACCACCCACGATGTCACCATCCTGGCCCACGAGCGGACTCGTGGATGCCTCGAAGACGATGGCGAGCGTGGGCTGCTCGACCTTGATGGGGTCCAGCACGATGGGGTGCTCGCGGGAGGTGATCATATCGCCGATATCAGCGTCTTCCACGCCCACGACGGCCACGATGTCTCCGGCGGCAGCCTCCTCCGCCTCCACACGGCCGAGCGACTCGAACGTGTAGAGCTGCTTGACCTGTGCGTTATAGCGCGTTCCGTCGTTCTTGATGACCAGGATGTTCTCGCCGTCGTGGATAGTGCCGGAGGCCAGACGGCCCACCGCGATACGACCCACGAAGTTGGAGTGATCGATGGTGCAGACCTGTAGGGCCACCGGACCGGATGAATCCACGTCCGGAGCGGGGATCTCCTCGAGGATCCTGTCGAGGAGCGGATACATGTCCATGCCGTCATCGTTCGGGTCGAGACGTGCGAAGCCGTTCAGCGCGCTCGCGTAGACGACGGGGAAATCCAACTGCTCATCGGTCGCCTCGAGCTCCACCATGAGGTCGAAGACCTCGTCGAGCACCTCATCCGGTCGAGCACCCGGGCGGTCGATCTTGTTGATGACCACCATGATGCGCAGACCCAACGAGATGGCGTGGCGCAGCACGAAACGCGTCTGCGGCATGGGGCCTTCGAAGGCATCCACGATGAGGAGCGCACCATCAGCCATGCGGAGCACGCGCTCCACCTCACCACCGAAGTCGGCGTGACCCGGGGTGTCTATGACGTTGATCTTGGTGTCCTTGTACGTGATCGAGATGTTCTTAGCCAGGATCGTGATGCCGCG
This sequence comes from uncultured Coriobacteriales bacterium, assembly GCA_964448475.1. Taxonomy (GTDB): domain Bacteria; phylum Actinomycetota; class Coriobacteriia; order Coriobacteriales; family CAYVBA01; genus CAYVBA01. The sequence goes on along the minus strand of CAYVBA010000004.1, from coordinate 33,314 downwards.
CTCGCGCTCCTGATCACCGGAGTCCAACACGCGCTCAGCCACGTCCTGGTTCTCACGGAACGTGCCGGCTGCATACAGAAGTTTATCTACGAGGGTGGTCTTACCATGGTCTACGTGCGCGATTATTGCGATATTGCGGATATCCTCACGGATCATCAATAAGTCCTCTCAGGCGGAAACGGTCACGATGATACCACCCGGGAGTGTGACTTACGTGTGGAGTCCGCCCTGTTCTTCGACTATCTCCTTGAGGCGTTCCTCGATGGTCTGGACACGCATATGCGCTGCTATGGCGGAGACCACCCCGTAGACGGCGAACGCCGAGGTGAGGGCCATGAACGGAGGATACTTCCGCAGAACGAGGGAGATGATGAATGCAGCCAGCGTCATGATGAGCCCGTTGCGACGGTTGTCCTTCTCATGATCGCACTGAGCCACGAGATAGAGACGAGCCTGCTCGAGTGCGTTCCAGCGCACGGCTGAGCTCGCCGTACCCGAGGGCGAGCTGGCGGGACGGGCTGCCGAAGGTGAGTGATCCCGCTGTTTGCGCGTGTAGACGTTGTCCTTCAGGAGCGCATCGCGTGCATTGCTGATGAGCTTGAACTGCTCCGACGCACGAGCCTGCAGCGTGGCGTTCTTCTGGAACCGATCGGGATGCATAATCTGAGCGAGCTCACGGAAGGCGAGACGCACGTCCTCCTCGCTCGCATCATCATCCAGTCCCAATATGTGGAGTGCTTCGTATCTATCCATACGGTGCCTCAACGCGAACAGCGGGCCGCAATGTCACCATCACGACCCGCCGCTCGGTGCGTGGCCGTCCTTAATCGAGCTTCTCGAACTGGTCAGCGCCTACCCCGCAGATGGGGCAGATGAAGTCATCAGGAAGCGGACCTTCGTGGATGTAGCCGCAAACGACGCATTCCCAACGCTCGGTGCTCTGCTCTTCTGCCATTCGATTCCCCTCTCGTTGTGACTAGTGTGGTGCTAGGGCGATGATAGCCGAACCACATGGGTCCGGATAGCGAGAAGGACCGGTCCGGATCACTCCGGCCGGCCCTCCTGGAAATTCAGTAGTACTGGGTGGTTCCTACATCAAGGGCTCAGGAACGTCCCAGCCGGAGTCAGGCAGACCATCAGCCATGTTGTCGTGGCAGCCAGCGCAGGTCAGGACGGAAGTGTCATGTACCTTGTGGCAGCTCGCACAATCCTCTTCACCGTGATAGAAGTTGTGCGGGTTGATGGGGTAGTCAGCGGTAGCCTGCTGCAGCTTCTCCATGTCGTTGTCATGGCAGGTGAAGCAGAAGTCGTTACCGTCAGCTACGGGGTCATGTCCCTCGTGGCAGGTGGCACAATCCTGGCTCTGGTGGGTCACGAGCATAGCGTTGCCGCGCTCACCGTAGTTCTCCTCACCGGGGTAGACCTGGTTGTGGGCCAGCTCCGGGAGCAGGATCGTGACGATCGAGATCGCGAGGATTACGATGCCGAGAACGGCGAGGATAATCACGACAGGAAGCTTCTTGAACTTCTTGTCCTCAGTCTCGACGTGTACCTCCCTGGCTTCCTCTGTGGTCTCGAGCTTGTGATCCTCGAGTTTCTTCTCCGTCATTGAACATCCCTTCTTCGTACTTAAGCTTCCCTCTCCCTGTGACGTCCAGGAAGCAAACATCCACTCACTGCTCGAACAGTCTAGCAGATATGAAATTACACAATCAATCCAAATAGCCTAAAGAAAGCAGTTCGTACCTGCGGAAATAGTTCCCCGGGGTAAACACTCCCAGAATTCTCGTTCTCTACCTGCGGAAACGAGGGATCGTGAAATATCCGCTCGCGGATAATATCCTCAACCGGAAGGGTGAAAGGAAAAAGCCAGGAGGAAGGCCTCCTGGCTTCGGATTCTCTGGTGGAGACGAAGGGGATCGAACCCTCGGCCTCAGGCTTGCAAAGCCCGCGCTCTCCCAGCTGAGCTACGTCCCCACTGGTAGGTGCTCGACATACGGTATGCACTGCCTCTGATTCATAAACGCCCCAGCGGCGACTCGGCTCACGCTGGGGCGTTTATACCAAGGTTGCATGGTGGGCCTAACTGGATTTGAACCAGTGACCTCACGGTTATCAGCCGTGCGCTCTAGCCAACTGAGCTATAGGCCCTCGTCAAGCGAAAGATTACGGTACTGGAAATATGTGAGCAGGTCAACACCCTGCAGGCTAGATTCTTCATATGAGTGGTATATAGTCTGCATCATGTAGACGACATCGACAGGAAGAGGTGAGGAAATGATACCCGTGACTATAGAAACGCTGATCGTAGGTAGCGCTCCCGCCCCTTCGGTCGTGGTCCTGAGGCCTTTCGGTGAGTTCGAGACCGATGGTCGGGTCCTCCCCATCTGGATCGGTCCGACGGAAGCAGCCTCCATAGGGATGGCGCTCGAAGGTTCCCCGCGTTCTCGCCCGTTCACACACGATCTGACGAAGGTCCTCATGGACACCAGTGGTATGGACCTGCATCACGTGACCATAGACAAGGTCGAAGGTACTACCTTCTTCGCCACCATGACGGTGAGTTTGGGTGATGAGATGCATCACATAGATGCGCGCCCCAGTGACTCGATCGCGCTCGCTGTGCGCTCGAAGGCAGCCGTCTACGTGACCGATGAAGTGATGGACGTCGCTTCGTTCCCCTACCTCATGGGCCTCAGCCAGATGAGTGAGGACGAGCAGATCTCCGCGTTCAAGCGTTTCGTGGACACCGTGTCGCCCGAGGATTTCATCCCGAACGACTCGATCTCAAGAGATCACTGAGTTCGGCCGGAGAGTTGACCACCAGGTCAGGGCTCTCCACCGCTATCTCCTCGAGTGGGAACATCCCCCACGTCACAGCTATGGACAGAGCTCCGGCGTCGTTCGCTGACTTCATGTCGTGAGGACTGTCGCCGATGTACCACGTGGACGCGACATCCACCCCGAGCCGAGAACACGCCTCGATCACCGGGAACGGGTCAGGCTTAGCGCGCACGACGTCATCAGCGCCGAGAAGAAACGCGAAGCGCTCCATCAGACCGAAGAGCTCCAGCCCATGCACCGCCATCCCGTGACGTTTCGACGTCACGACAGCACAAGGTATCCCACACTCCTCCACTTGGGCGAGAAGGGCGGGGATCCCTTCGAACACGGCGATTGAATCATCATGATGAAGATGGTTGTGCTCCTGATACGCGGCGAACGTGGCCTCGGGATCCTCCGGCGTCATCATCTCGAGTTGCGTGATGAGAGGCGTTCCCACGCCAGCCAGCAGCACCTCATCGGGATACGAATAGCCGGCGAACCCGTTCACGGCGTACCGCATGGATTCGAGGATGAGCGCGCCTGTGTCCAGGATCGTCCCATCGAGATCGAAGAGAAGGGCCTGAGGGGCGGTGATCCCGCTCCTCAGGCTCTGGATGTCCACGTTCTTCTCGCCCGACAACTGACGCCTCTACTCCTCGGAGTCGTCGTCGAAGCTCTCGGCGACCAGCTCTTCGGCGAGCTCCGTCTCGGTGTCATCTCCGAGGTCGACGGGCTCCTCCTCAACGCTCAGGCCGAGTGATTCCTGGCCTTCCAGCTCCTTGTCTGCCTTCGGCTCCTTCTTCTTGGCGGGAGCCATGCGTGCCACGGAGACGATCTTGTCCGTTTCGGAGACGTTCATGACCTTGACGCCCTGCGTGGCGCGGCCGAGGCGCGAGATGTCCTTGGCCTTGACGCGGATGACGACGCCTTCCTCCGACACGATCATGAGTTCATGCTGCGGACCGACTACCTTCATGGCGGCCAGATCACCCTTCTTCTGGGTCATCTGGATGGTGAAGACACCTTGGCCGCCACGCTTCTGCGTGGGGTAATCGCCCAGATTGGTCCTCTTGCCGTAACCCTTCTCAGTGATGACGAAGAGGTCACCGGCGTCCGTCTTGGAGATCTCCATATCGAGGACCTTCGCATCCCCGACCAGGTTGATGCCCTTCACGCCCTGCGTGTCGCGGCCCATGGGGCGGGCTTCGCTCGCCTGCCACTTGATAGCCTTACCGCTGTCGGTCACGAGGATGACGTTGTCGTCATCCTTCACGCGTCGGACGGAGATGAGTTCGTCACCTTCCCGCAGCTTGATGGCGATGATCCCGTCACGACGCGACCGGTTGTAGTCAGCCATCGAGGTCCGCTTGACCATACCTTCGCGCGTGGCGAAGAGCAGGTACTCGTCCTCCGGGAACTCACGTGTGGAGATACCGGCCGCGATCTTCTCGCCCCCTTCGAACGGGAGGAGATTGACGATTGCGGTACCACGGGCCTGTCGCGAACCGACAGGGATCTCATGCACCTTCAGGCGGTAGACCTTGCCCAACGTCGAGAAGAACAGGACGTAATCGTGCGTCGAGGAGACGAAGAGCGTCTCGACGAAGTCGTTGTCCTTGAGGTTGACGCCCGACACACCCTTGCCGCCGCGGCGCTGCTGACGGTACGTAGCTACAGGCAGACGCTTCACGTAGCCGGTGCGGGTGATCGTGACGACCATATCCTCCTCGGCGATGAGGTCCTCAACCTGCAGGTCACGCGCTGCGTGGGTAATCTCGGAGCGACGCTTGTCGGCGTACTTCCCCTTGACCTCGAGGAGTTCCTCCTTGATGACCTCAAGTACGCGATTACGCGAACCGAGAATTTCCTTATAGTAGGCGATGAGGCGTCGCAGCTCTGCGAGCTCATCTTCGATCTTATGGCGCTCGAGGCCAGTCAGCCTACGAAGACGCATCTCCAGGATGGCGTCGGTCTGTGCTTCTGAGAGACCGAAGCGCTCCATCAAACGGGCTTTGGCTTCCTTGTCATCGTTCGAGGAACGGATGATCTGGATTACTTCATCTATGTTGTCGAGAGCGATGATGTATCCCTCGAGGATGTGAGCGCGTTCCTCAGCCTTGCGAAGATCATAGCGTGTCCTGCGTACGATAACCTCTTCCTGGTGAGCGATGTAGTACGAGAGAATCTCGTGCAACGTGAGCTCTCGAGGAACACCGTCGACGAGTGCCAGGTTGATGATGTTGAAGTTGCTCTGCAGCTGCGTGTGCTTGAAGAGCTTGTTGAGAGCCACCTGAGGTATGACGTCACGCTTGAGTTCGATGACGAGGCGCATACCCTTACGGTCGGACTCGTCACGCAGGCCCGAGATCTCGGTAATCTTCTTGTTATGGACGAGCTCCGCGATCTTCTCCTGAAGACGGCCCTTGTTCACCTGGTACGGGATCTCCGTGATGACGATGCGGGAGCGACCGGTCGTGGTCTGTTCGATGTGAGCACGTGCTCTGACGGTCACGCAACCGCGGCCCGTCGCATAGGCGTCACGGATGCCGTCGGAACCCATGATGAGTCCGCCGGTCGGGAAGTCCGGACCGGGGATGTGCTCCATGAGTTCATCAACGGTGATCTCAGGGTTATCTATCAGCGCCACCGTTGCATCGATGGCCTCACCCATGTTGTGCGGTGCCATGTTCGTGGCCATACCGACAGCGATTCCTGATGAGCCGTTGACCAGCAGGTTGGGGAACCGTGAGGGCAGGACCTGAGGCTCCTGCAGCGATTCGTCGTAGTTCGGCTGGTAGTCGACGGTCTCCTTGTCCAGATCACGGAGTAGCTCCATGGCTGACCTGGTGAGACGGGACTCCGTATAACGCATAGCAGCTGCGGAGTCACCATCGATTGAGCCGAAGTTCCCATGACCATCCACGAGCGGTACGCGCATGGAGAAGTCCTGGGCGAGACGGACCATGGTCTCGTACACAGCGGAGTCACCATGGGGGTGGTACTTACCGATGACTTCACCTACGGTCCATGCCGACTTCTTATGGGGGCGGGTGGGCGTGATACCCGACTCGTTCATCGCGTAGAGGATACGGCGATGGACGGGCTTCAAACCGTCACGGACGTCGGGAAGGGCGCGAGCCACGATGACGCTCATCGAGTACTCGAGGAACGACGTCTTCATCTCCTTGGAGAGCTCCGAGTGCTTCAGCGCTCCGCCATGGATATCCAAGCTATCGGGTGTTTCACCGTCTTCTCGGACTTCTTCTTCTCTTTCGTTATCTTCTGCCACGTGATCTCCTCGTGCTCGAGTCTCTAGATATCCAGGAACCGGACGTCTTTAGCATGCTTCTGGATGAAGTCCCTGCGGTACTCGACTTCGCTTCCCATCAATTCCGATACCGATCGCTCAGCTGCTGCTGCATCATCGATCTGGACCTGGAGGAGTGTGCGGTTCTTGGGATCCATCGTGGTATCCCAGAGCTGTTCAGGATCCATCTCACCGAGACCCTTATACCGCTGGATCTCGTACTTACGTCCCTCCTCGAGCTTGGCGATCTCCTCTTGAAGCGCCTCGTCGGAGTAGACGTACGTATGCTTGCGCCCGACCTTCAGCCTGTAGAGAGGAGGCTGAGCGATGTAGATGTATCCGGCGTGGATGAGGTCCTTCATATAGCGATAGAAGAACGTGAGGAGCAGCGTCCTGATGTGCGCGCCATCCACGTCCGCGTCGGTCATGATGATGATCTTGTGGTAGCGAGCATCCTCAGCGTTGAACTCGTCACCGACACCTGTTCCGATAGCAGTGATGAGCTGCTGGATCGTCTCGGATGAAAGTGAGCGGTGGAGTCCGGCACGCTCCACGTTCAGGATCTTGCCGCGCAGCGGAAGGATGGCTTGGAAGGAACGGTCACGAGCCTGCTTCGCGGAACCACCTGCCGAGTCACCCTCTACGATGTAGAGTTCGGTGGTCTCCGGCGTAGTGATTGAACAATCCGCGAGCTTACCTGGAAGGGCGAGTGTATCCAGGAGACCTTTCCTACGGGTGTTCTGACGCGCGAGTTGCGCAGCCTTACGAGCGTTAGCTGCTGCGGATGCCTTCTTGATGATCTCGCGTGCCGGATTGGGATGCTCCTCGAGGAACTCCCCGAGACCCGCTGAGATTGCCTGCGATACGAACGCACGCATCTCCGAGTTACCGAGCTTCGCCTTCGTCTGCCCCTCGAACTGCGGCTCGCTCAACTTCACGGAGACGATAGCCGTCAGTCCTTCTCGCAAATCCTCACCTGTGAGGTTGGAATCCTTCTCCTTCAGGATGCTCATTCGACGAGCGTAATCATTGATCGTCTTGGTGAGTGAGTTCCTGAAGCCTTCGAGGTGGGTTCCGCCATCCGTGGTGTGGATGTTGTTCGCGAACGAAAGGATGGTCTCGTTGTAGGTCGTGTTCCATTGGAGTGCGACCTCGACTTCTCCCTCATCAGCTTCCGACTCGAAATAGATAGGGCGAGAAAGACCGGTGAGTACTTCTTTGCCGTCGTTCAGATACTTGACGAAGTCCGAGATACCACCGGAGAACTGGAACTCAGAGACGCGGGGTTCGAGCTCGCGCTCATCGGTGAGGGTGATCTTGAGGTTCTTGTTGAGGAACGCCATCTCGCGCAGGCGATTCTCGAGTGTCTCGTAGTCGAAGATGGTGGTCTCGAAGATCTCGGAGTCAGGAAGGAACGTGATCTTGCTCCCGGTAGCCTTCGATTTCCCTACCACTTCGAGCTTGGATACCGTCTTCCCACGTGCGAACTCCATGCGATAGATCTTACCGTCGCGCTTAACTTCAGCGACGAGTCGCTCCGAGAGAGCGTTCACGACGGAAACACCGACACCGTGGAGTCCACCTGACACCTTGTATCCACCATCACCGAACTTACCGCCCGCGTGAAGGATGGTAAGTACGACCTCGAGGGTCGGCTTCTTCATCTTGGGGTGTTTGTCTACCGGAATACCTCGACCGTTGTCGACCACGGTGAGAGAACCGTCGACGTGGATGGTCACATCGATACGCGTGCAGTAACCAGCCAGCGCCTCGTCTACCGAGTTATCCACCACTTCGTACACCAGATGGTGCAGGCCTCTCTCACTCGTGGAGCCGATATACATGCCTGGACGCTTACGGACAGCTTCGAGTCCTTCCAGTACTTGGATATCGCTTCCGGAGTAACTACTTGAGGATTGAGCCACATCGTCTCCTAACATGGAACAGGCGCCTCTCAATCGCGGCGCCATCTGTTCGGATAAGTATACAGTATTAGGGCTCTCATATCAGGCGTATTCATAGCCCTACAAGGAAACCAAATGCGTTCTGAGCTATTTTGAGGGCTCGAGTCTTTTTTTCCATGAGAGATAGGCTTCTGTCGCTTTTCTAGCCGCTTCTCTCACATCATCACTGCGGATATCCGACACCATCCCTACGATCTCCTGACGCTCTTTCTCATCGAGTGTCACGGAGATGTCGCCCATCTCACGGTAATGAGGTTCCGCTTCCTTCTTCTCTGCGGCTTTCTTCCTCTTCACATCCTTATTAACGACGAAAACCAGATCCGAGAAAGGCGCCTCGGGATACCTCCGCTTCAACTTCGCGAGATAGAACACCTTGTTCATGGTGAATTCCTGGGCCCACTGAGGGCTTTCCACATACACCTTAAGGGTGGGTGGATCCGCATCTTCTATGAGGTAGATGCCTCGAGTGAACTCGTGTGTGTTCGCATCACCGATATCCTCCCAGATTCTATGGAGTGCGAAGAATCTGTTACGGGAAGATTGGGTCACTCTGAGGTCACCGAGATACGAACCCATCAGTCCACTGAGATCCATATTAGCCACCGAGTCTCACCACCTGCGCCCGTGAAAGTACCTCATCAGGGAAGTACTCGACGGTCGTCGAGCTGATGAAGGTCTGAACGCGGCCATCGACGAACGAAAGGAGCTCAGCGCGTCTATGTTCATCGAGTTCAGACATGACGTCATCGAGTAGGAGGATAGGAACCTGGCCGAGATAATCCTCTATCGCCTTCATCTCCGCCATCTTCCACGCGAGGACCATGGTACGTTGTTGCCCTTGTGAACCGAAGTTTCGGATATCCCTTCCATCGAGCGTCAATCTCACATCATCACGTTGAGGGCCGATGAGGGTCATCCCTCTCATCCTCTCCTCTTCGGAATTCTCACGTATTCGCTGGTGGAATGCTTCTTGGAAGCCTTCCTTATCCGAAGGTGCTCCCTCTATGCTCGATTCGTAGGATCCGTCTACGTCTTCTGCTGGCGAGAGCCGAGCATAGGCTTCCTGGATGAACGGTATTAATCTCTCGAAGAGTGATCTCCTGTAGAGCGTGAGCAACGTACCGTTGATGACCAGGTTCTCCGTCCATGCAGCAAGAACAGCTTCGTCTATGAACTGGTCCTTTAGAACCGAATTACGCTGTATGAGTGCACGCTCGTACGCTCGACTGAACTCGACATAATTCGGATGCAGTATCACTCCGAGACGATCCAGAGCTTCTCGCCGTAATGATGACCCGCGTTTGACGAGATCGAGATCGTTGGGTGTGAAGGAAACGGAAGGAACGAGTTTCCTGAGCTCCTCGGTTCGGATCGGTTTGCCGTTGAGTTTGAAGGATTTCCTCTTCTCCAACTCCGCTATCACGTCCAGAGAGCGCACATCTCCTTGGTAGTGAAGACGGGCAGAGGCTCTCTTCTTCCCTACTCTGATGAGATCCTTCATGGATGATGTGCGGAATGACTCCCCTGATGTCAGCACTGAAAGTGCTTCTATGAGGTTGGTCTTACCGGCAGCGTTCGGTCCGAGGATGATGACGAGATCCTCTTCTATAGGTAGATGGAGATCCTCGAAGCTCCTGAAATCCAGAAGTTTCAATTCGGTGATACGCAGACTCACATCAGTTCATCCGTACGGGCATGACCAGGTAGAGATAATCAACCGATCCGAACATACGGAAGATACCGGGCTTCAGTGCTGATTGGAGCTCGATCATGACCTTCTCGTCCGCATCAGCTTTCATGGAGAGACCGTCCAGGACGTAGTGATGGTTGAAAGCGATCTCCATATCCTCACCTTCGACCTCGGCGACTACTTCCTCCTGAGCTCCACCTTGATCGGGGCTCCGAGACATGAGGGTCACCAGATTATCCTCAGCGGAAACAGCGAATCTCACCGGTGTCGTCTTCTGAGCCATGACCGCGACACGCCTTAATGCGTTGGTGAGATCTCCGAGAGGAATCTCTATCGAGGTCGCCTTGTCCTTAGGAAGGAGCTGTTTGTAGTTGGGGAAGTTCCCTTCGATACGGCGAGTGATGTAGACGGTCTCACCGATGGTGAACATGAGTTGGTTCTCGGAAAGCGACAGCTTGAAATCCTCTACCCCGCTCCCCGCTATGGAAAGAGCTTCAGTGAATGAAGCGGCTGGAACGATGACTTCCAGAGAACCTTCAAGGCTACTCGTCTCCGAATGAGCCTCAGCGATAGCGAGGCGGTACGAGTCGGTCGAGACGAGCTTGATCGTGTTGTTCTCGATGGAGAGGAGGATACCGGTGAGAATAGCTCTGGTCTTATCCGTAGCAGCTGCTCTTCTCACCCTATTGACGAGGTCGGTCAGTAGTTTCGTGGGAAGTTGCACCGACTCCGACTCTTGGAACACGGGGAACGAGGGGAAATCCACGGGATCCAAGGTATTCACTTTGAACGATGAACGCTCACAGTTGATGAGGAGCGTGTTGTTCACGAGTTCGATCGAAACGGCAGCATCCGGTAGGCTCTTCACGATGTCCTGGAAGACCTTTCCTGACACGACGATCTCACCCGGTACCTCGACCAAGGCGGGAATTGTGCTTCGGATGGAGGTGTTGAGATCGGTAGCCTCGAACTCCACAAGGCCATCCATAGCTTTGATATGGATCCCCATGAGGATCGGGAGAGAGCTGCTGACCGAGCATGCTTTCGAAACGGTGTTGAGAGCTGTGATCAAGCTACTCTGGCCTACGCTGAATCTCATTCTAAGGTCCTCTCTTTATATATGAAGATCATCATAATAATAACCTCGGTGGATATGTTGAAAACTGACGAACCTGCTTGTAAGAAGCTTACGGATCTCAAGTCGTTCGGTTGAAAGTTCTCAACCCCTTCCACCGGATTCTCTATCTCCTGTGGGATAAGAATTTCTCCCCACACTTTCCACGCCAATCGAAGGTCGTTTACACCTAGTTCTACACACTACGACATACGCCTGATCCTATTCTTCAGTGTCTCTATCTGTTCGTAGAAGACACGGTCGTTCTCTACCCGCTCCTTGATGTTCTTCACGCCGTTGATGATAGTCGTGTGGTCTCGTCTCCCGAACTTCTCGCCGATAGCAGCGAATGGTTCATCGGTGAGCTCACGGGAGAGGAACATAGCGACCTGACGAGCGAAGTTGATGTGTTTCTTCCTGCTCGATCCGATCATATCTTCGTGGGTGACGTTCAGGTTCTTCTCGACCTCCTTCTGGATAGTCTGGATCGACACCTTATGGAGGTAATTGAGATTGAAGCTCTCCTCAGCCTGCTGTCTCACATGATCCCTAGTGATTTCCAGGTCTTCGGATGCGAGCTGCTCAGCCAACACCATCACAGAAGTGAAGAATCCCTCAATCTCGCGCACGTTCGAGCTCGAAATCTCAGCCATGTAGAAGAGGATCGATTCATCGATCTGGATCTTGTACCACGGGTCGGTCTGGGTCATGTTGTGATATAACGCCCTGATGATCGCAGTCTTCATCTCGATCGTAGGCGGACTTATAGGTGTGAGAAGACCTTCGTTGAACCTACTGGTCATCCTCTCATCCAAGGTGAGGTCCTTGGGTGGTCTATCAGCGGAAAGTATGATCTGCTTCCCTTCCGCCTTCACACGATTGAAGTAATGGAAGAAATAGGTGATTGTCTCTTCCTTACCCTCGAAGAACTGGACATCGTCGACGAGGAGGACGTCCACGTTCTCGTAATTCCTCATGATAGGAAGACCACTCTGTGTCTTCTTGGATTCACCGATCTCACGGATGTAATCGTTCGTGAACTGCTCCGAAGTCACATAGAGCGTCTTGAGATGCGGCTGGGTCATCTCGATGTGGTTCAAGATGGCGAGAAGGAGATGGGTCTTGCCTGTACCGCTCTTCCCGTATACATAGAAAGGATTGAATGAATCCTGTCCTGGCAACTCCGCTACTCGATGAGCGAAATTGACCGCCATCTTATTAGCCTCACCGGTGACGAGTGTGTCGAACGTCTTCATCGAGACATTGGTCGGGATGGTCGAATTGACTTCGGTCTTGAGGTTCCTCCCGACCTTCTCGACCTGTGTGGGCTGGGGCTGTACATAGATGGGCTCGGGCTGCCGTTGGGGTGTCACGTATTCAACGACCTCCGGCTTGGAGATTTCGATCTCTGAGGCATCGAACTTCGAAGGATCGATCTCGATATGGATGTCTATATCCTCGAAGGTGATCTCCTTCAGACATCGTTCTATATCAGCTTTATAGTCCGACATGATCTTACGTGCCGGCCATTGGAGCTCGCACACCAGAACGAGTTTGTTCGAGGTGAGTTCGATAGGCTTCAACAACTTCAACCATGCGATCATCTTCGGATCGTCATGCGTCTCGGTTATGAGCTTCATCGTGTCATTCCAAAGGAACAAGATGATTTCGTCAGTGTTAGTTTCCATACTTCCAACCTATAGAGACTCGATATAGCGCTTTCCGAACTCGGTGAGCTTGTATTTGATACCTGACTTCTTGATGAGATCGAAATCAGCCATCTGCTGGAGTTTCCTTGAGGCGGTGGAATCCGCCATTCCGAGACACTCACGCAATTCCTTCGGCCCGATCAGATCGAAATCATCGAAGAGATAGAGTGCGCGCCTCTGGTCGTCATCGATGTTTATAGCGATGAACGTCTCCTTCTCCTGTTCCTCCTGGATAGGATCGCGTTCCTTCACCATGGTTATGGTGATGATCGTGCCTTTGTTTATGTTGTCCTCGATGGTCATACGACCACCTTGGAAAGTCAGATATTCCTTAACGGTGGGAAGACCAGATCCCACTCCCCTGATGAAACGCTTCATATCCTGGGAGGCGGATGTGACCCCCACCTGTTGTGCCAACTCCTTATTGGAGATGCCGGGGCCCTGATCGGTGAAGCGGATGGTCCTTCCATCGTTAGTGATGGAGATAGTGGGCTCTTCGAAGTACGCATGGATGAAGTTCTCGACGACCTGTTCGATTACCGTGTATGGGAACTCCCCTCCTTGCAACCTGGAGGCGTTGTAGGTCTGAAGAGAGATCTCATCGAGATACTCACGGATACCTTGAGGTTCCACCACCACGACACGGGGAGCTGAGAGTAGGTCATCGTAGATAGCTATACGCGCTGGATTCTCGACCTTGAGGGTGTCATCCACATACGGCTGAGCCTGAAGAGGCGGATCGAAGATGGGAGCTTCAGGCTGACCCCTGTCAGGCGTTGCATAAAACTCTTTCACGCTCCCCCAATCTTCATCCCACTGGTTCGTTCCGTCCACCGTACTTATCAACGGCATGTGTATAACTTAAATACCATCTAAATACCTGGTAACCATAGTTATCGGACGTGGATTCCTGAATAGCTGGGGAGTTATTCACATCCATGACCTGGTAATTTCCATCATTATCCACAAAGTGTTCCACAAAAGTGGAAAACTGGCGGAATCATATGGAATCCAGTGGAATAAACTGCTGGAATGGATGGAATCCTGTTTTTCGATTCCAATGATTCCAGAATCCCCTATGAATCAAACAAGCTTATCTGGGATACATTACGTATAAATATCCGATATATGGTTATCAAATTGCATAGCGAGCAGAAAAACTATAGCATGTGGTATCACTGATTTCACCCCTTGTAAGGAAGTTTTCCACAGCTATCATGGAGAACTCCCCACTGGCGGTGTTATCATCGATTTCATTGACATCGATACAGGTAGAACTTATAATCTGGAAGCTTATGAGCAGATCGCTCGTGCTATAGGAGGACGTAATGACCAAGCGCACGTATCAACCAAATCGCCGTAAGAGGGCTAAGACCCACGGATTCAGGAGCCGCATGGCAACCAAGGGTGGACGTCACGTCCTCGCTGCACGCCGTGCTAAGGGTCGCAAGCGCCTGACTGTGTAACCATTGAACACGATCCGCGCATCTTCCGAGATCGAGTACGTTCTCAAGAACTCAAGAAGATTCAACGGTAAAGTGATCAGGATCCTCGTGAAGGATGAGCCCAGCCAACGCGACCAGACCGGTCGCGTTGCTTTTATTGCGGGCAAGAAACTCGGAAACGCCGTAAAACGGAATCGCTCCAAGCGTGTCATGAGGGAGGCTGCACGTAGTCTCGAGCTTCCCAAGCCAGGTTTCGATATCATCCTCATGGCAACCGGCAGGACTTCTTCTTCATCGACACAGGAAGTGACGAAGGAGCTCGCCGATCTACTCAAAAGGGCAGGTTTCGGCGATGGCCGAGCATAGGAATCATGAGAACAGATCTCCTCTCCACAGAGGTATCATCATCGTGTTCCAAGCTCCGATCATCGTCTACCAACGTCTGATCTCTCCCCTACTGCCCTCGAGTTGTATATATTCACCCACATGCTCCCAATATGCTCTCGAAGCTATCAGGAAGTATGGTGTAATACGAGGTATCTATCTCGGTGTGAAACGCATTTTCAGATGCCATCCATTCCATAAAGGTGGATATGATCCAGTTCCCTGATAGTTTTCAACGGAGGACCCATGTGGACATGGTTTAAGGATTTTCTCTTCTCGATATTGGTAGCTCTGGAGTCCGTGGTCGGTGACTGGGGATTAGCTATCATAGTATTAACTGTAATATTGAGAATAATATTGCTACCTCTCACATTGAAGCAGATGAAATCGACTGCAGCGATGCAGCTTCTCACTCCGAAGCTCCAGGAGATCCAGCAGAAGTATGCTGATGATCCTCAGCGTCTCAACGAAGAGATGATGAAGTTCTACGCTGAGAACAAGTTCAATCCTGCTGCTGGCTGTCTGCCTATGCTCGTACAGATGCCTATCTTCATCGCACTGTTCAATGTGCTTCGGACTCAAGTACCTGAGGGTGCTTCCTTCTACAATCTCGTGAGCCCCCTGACCTCCACACCCCAGGAGGTGCTCACCAACAACGGCATCATAGCAGCACTCCCCTTCCTGATCTTGGTCGTGTTCTTCGGCGTCTCCACACTCATCCCGATGTTGCTTCAAAGCAAAGCAGATAAGAACATGAAGCTCATGGGCGGAATGATGTCAGTCATGATGCTCTATTTCGGTTTCATCTCCCCTGCCGGTGTCCTTCTCTACTGGGACACCTCTTCACTCTGGGGTATCGCACAACAACTGATCATCAATAAGAAGACGAAGCTCGAGGCTGAATCTGAGGAAGCTGATACAGTGAAGCCGATCGAGGTCGATGTCGTCCGTACTGAGAGAAAGCAACGACCGAAGAAGAAGCGCTAGTTCGAACGGGTGAATACGATGAATACTAACAACGAGCTCGACACGAACGAAGTCGTCGAAGACGAAGAAATTATCTCTGATGAAGAACAAATAGCAGGAAATGTGTTTTATGAGATAGGAGAGAAGTTCAAGAACGGGGAGGAGCTTCTCGATGAGGAACTCGATAGAATCGCGGATCTCGCGATCAATACCGTAAGAGGTGTTCTCGCCTACTTCGACGTGAATGATGCAACGATCAGTGAGTACGAAGGCGAAGAGGGTGAACTCATACTCGATGTGACGGATGCCGACCTCGCTGTATTGATCGGACGTCATGGCAGAACACTCGATGCTCTCCAGACGATCATCAGTCTCATGATCAATCGTCAGCTAGGATTCCGCTATCCCATCGTCGTCGATATCGAGAGCTACAAGAGTCGTCGCCGCCAGAAAGTCGAGACTATCGCAGTTTCGGCAGCGGATCGCGCAGCTGATCAGAATCGTGAAGTCAAGCTAAAGCCTATGAGCGCTTATGAACGTAGGGTCGTACATATGGCGCTTCGTGATCGTGCTGACGTCGAGACAAGCTCCGAAGGTCGTGACCCTATGCGATACGTCGTCATCAGACCTCTCTGATCATGAACGAAGTAAATGTTTCACGTGAAACAACCTCATCCGATCTTCAGGATGAGGTTGTTCTTCTTTGCTCACATATCGGTGTTGATTGCAGCACGCAACAGGCAGCAGCACTCATCGATCATCTTGATCTTGTCTTGGAAGCGAATAAGATAACGAACCTGACAAGTATCAGATCCCTTGAAGACGGACTTGTGCTTCATATTCAAGACTCTGCTGTATTCGCGCGGTTCGCTCTCGAAGAGGACCATGAGTTCCTTGATATCGGCACAGGCGGGGGCTTCCCAGGTATCCCCTACTCGATCCTAACTGGCCGATCCGGAATACTGGTCGATTCAACGAAGAAGAAGATCGAACTCGTGAGCTCATTCATCCAGTCGCTGGGATATGACGATAGATTGAATGCTGTTCATTCCCGCATCGAAGAGCTCGACGAGCCCTCACATATGCGCAGGGTCGTTCTAGCTCGAGCACTCACTGCACTCCCCTCCCTGCTCGAACTTGCTTCTCAGCATATGGATATTGGGGATCTTCTCATCTCTTCGAAGGGACCACTTTCTAAAGAAGAGAAGGATTCGGGAGACGAGGTCGCACGTATGGTCGGGCTAGATTTGAAGACTATGGAACATATCGATCTCACCAACTCATATGGTCAGCGGACTGTACTAGTATATGTAAAGACCAGTACAGAGTCTGTCTCGCTACCGAGAGCTACAGGAAGGGCCCAGAAGCGCCCTCTCGCGTAGTGTTTCACGTGAAACATCGGGGGATGCATGGCCAGAACACTAGCAGTAATCAACCAGAAAGGTGGAGTCGGGAAATCGACTACCGCTGTCAACCTTGCTGCGACATTGGGTGCCAATAAGAAGAAGGTCCTAGTCATCGATTTCGACCCACAGGGAAACACGACCAGTGGCCTTGGAATCAACAAAGATGAATTAGCGAGTGGGATTTACGAAGCTCTTTTCGGAGACATCACTGTATCTGAGATCATCCTCGACACCGCAGCGAAGAACGTGAGGATCATCCCTACTGACATCGAACTAGCAGGCGCAGAGATAGAACTCGTAGATATCGAGCATAGGGAGTACAAGCTCAAAGAGCTCATAGCCACGTTAGATGAAGAATTCGACTACATCCTTATAGATTGTCCGCCTTCGCTCGGCCTTCTAACAGTGAATGCTCTTACTGCTGCCGACGGGTTGCTGATTCCGATCCAAGCTGAGTATTATGCGCTCGAAGGTGTTTCGAAGCTGCTTGAATCCATGAAGTTGATCCAAGGCTCACTCAATAAGGAACTTGAGATCTTCGGAGTGCTCATCACTATGTACGACAGTAGAACCACTCTTTCTAAACAGGTGGTAAACGAAGTCAGGAACTTCTTCGGAGATGACGTGTTCAAGGTCATGATTCCACGAACGGTCAAACTGTCAGAAGCTCCCAGTTACGGGATTCCTGTCAACCAATACGCTCCGCTCAACAAAGGTGCTTTAGCGTACAAGAAACTCGCGAAGGAAGTGATCGCTCGTGGCTAGAAAATCCGGTCTTGGGAAAGGTCTCGGCTCCCTCATCCCTGAAGTAGAATCATCCGAAGAGGGGAGTACGAAGGAGCTACCTCTCAAGGAGATCCACCCGAACCCCGATCAACCACGAACCGAGTTCGATGCGGATGCACTCACCGAGCTTTCCGATTCCATCGCTGAGGTAGGTCTGATCCAGCCTGTTGTCGTGAGGCCTGAGGGTAAGGGATATCAGATCATAGCGGGGGAGCGTCGTTGGCAAGCAGCTAAGAAGGCGGGTTTACAATCTATCCCTGTGAGGATAATGCAGGTTGATGATATAGAAACATTGAAACTCGCTCTTATAGAGAACCTGCAACGAACCGACCTGAACGCTATCGAAGAAGCTAAGGGCTATAAGTCTCTCATCGAGCGGACCGACATGACTCAAGAAGAGCTCGCCCGTACGGTCTCCAAGTCGAGATCCACCATCACGAACTCCTTGAGACTCCTGGATCTTCCGGAAGAGGTACAGAACCTCCTCTTCGACGGGAAGATCAGCGCTGGACACGGGCGCGCCATTCTCGCCCTGCCTTATCCTGAGCAGAGGATAAAGCTCGCTCATCGCATCGTGGAGAAGGGACTCTCCGTACGTGAGACCGAGAACCTCATCCCACTCCTGAAGTCGAACCAGGAGACTGCACCGGTCAGCCGAGCGGTACCGCGCTCGTTCAAGGTGGCAGCACGTGCGCTCCGCGATCTTCTCGATACGAACGTCAGGGTGAAGACGATCAAGGGCAAGAACAAGATCGAGATAGAGTTCTCCGACGAGGAGGACCTTGCCAGGATCCTCGATCTGATGGGGGAGTGAAGACATGAGAAACGGTGCGATCATCGCAGCAGGCGCCATCATCGGTGCCGCCGTAGCGATCACGGTGGTGACCATAGCCACCGACAACGAGCTGAGGGCGCGACTGGCCAAGACCGTGGATGATACGAAGGAAGACATCGGGCAGGTAGCGCGCCTCGCGAAGAAGCGTTCCGAAGAGAGCGCCCGCAAGGCTCAGGAGGCATCGCGGAAGAACGCTGCGTGGGTTCAGGAGCAGTGGGACAAGGTCAGGTCGGTCGAAGCTCCGTTCTAGGATTCCTCGCCTCTGACCACTTGTTTCAACTGGCCGCATGCGGCTTCGATGTCGGATCCGCGTGACTTCCGTACGGTGACCTCGGTTCCACGACGTCCGAGTGCGCGAGCGAAATCCTCCGCGCGCTCCATGGTGGACGGCTTGAGGCGGCTCTTACTCACGGGATTCAACGGGATGATGTTGACGTGAGCGAGGATGCCTTCGGTGAAGTCAGCGAGAGCTTCCATCTCCTCATCGGTATCGTTCACTCCGGCGATGAGCGCGTACTCGAACGTCGGACGCCTGTGGGTGCTCTCGGCGTAGGAGATGACGGAGTCGCGGAGGCGGTCGAGCGTGTACGCCTTGACTCCGGGCATGAGCCGGTCGCGGGTCTTCTGGATCGCGGAATGCAAGGAGATAGCGAGTGTGAACTGCTCAGGTTCCGTAGCGAACCGTCGTATACCAGGCAGAACACCGCATGTGCTCACCGTTATGTGTCGCGCCCCTATGTTGAACGCATCCGGATGGTTCATGATTCTCATGGCTTCGAGCGTGGCATCGTAGTTCATGAACGGCTCGCCCTGGCCCATGACCACGACGTTCGAGACACGCTCGCCGAAATCCTCCGCCACGATACGTACTTGGTCCGCGATCTCACCGGGACCGAGGTTGCGACCGAGGCCTTCCATACCGGTTGCGCAGAAGGAGCAACCCATAGCGCAGCCTACTTGGGATGAGACGCAGACCGAGAGACGGTCCTTACTAGGTATGCCGACGATCTCGGCCTGCGCGCCATCCTGGAACTCGACGAGATACTTCCTGGTGCCGTCCTCCGAGAACCTGCGTTCGACGACCTCCGGAAAGGAGACGTCGAACCGCCCTGCGAGGTTGTCCCGCAGGGCGATCGGCAGGTTGGTCATCTCGTCGAACGAGCGAGCTCCTTTACCGTAGAGCCACTGGATGAGCTGGCCAGCGCGGAAGCGCGGTAGTCCGATCTCCTCCACGATGGTCTCGATACCACCGATGCCGTATGCCTTTATACCAGCGATCTCTTCGGTTGCTCGCATCGTGTTCCTAACCCTCCAGTTTCTCGCCGGCTTCTTTGTAGCCAGCCATATGCTCGCCTTCGTAGTTACCTACTGCGCGGAAGAAGTGGGCGATCTCTGCGAAGCCCTCTTCCTCAGCGGTCGCGGCGAACTCGGGGTACATGGATTCCTTCTCGTACTTCTCGCCCTCAGCGGCCATCTTGAGGTTCTCGGCGGTATCGCCGTATCCGCCCAAGTAGATGAGCTCTGCGAGTGCGTGAGCCGTCTCTTCCTTGAGGGGACGGTCGAAGGCGTCGATGATCTCCTGATCCACACCTTCCAGCTCAGCGATGCGCTGGTAGAGCGTGTATCGGCGGTTCGCCTGGGACTCGCCTGCGAATGCTGCCTTGAGGTTCTCCTCCGTCTTGGTCCCCTTCACATCGGGGACTTCGTACTCGACGAAGAACTTCTTCGGCGCGCCACACATGGGGCAGATATCCGGCGCTTCTCCGACCTCGAGGTAGCCACAACCCTTGCAACGATAAACCTTCATACGTGCCTCCCGTTCTTCTTGCGATGTACGGTCCCTGTGTGCCTACAGGTGCGGTGACACCCGATTTCTAGGGTAGACTGACCTTCAACATACATCATCCGGGAGTCGTGGAAATGGCTGATAAGCAGAGAATAGATAACAATCCGATCGATCTAGATGACCACGTGGATGAGATCATGGGAGACATCCTCGGATCGGCCCGGGATACGACGTCCGATGATGTCGTCGACCATCCGGAGCCGCATCACGAGACGGTCGTGGAGACTACGGAGCCCGAGGTCGCACCTGCCGTCGTGGTGGATCGTATCGACGTAATGGATGAGCCCGCGCCTGCTGTCCCGGAGACGGACCACTTCCTCCTGGACGAGGAGTTCGAGGATTCCGACTGGTACGTGGAGGGTCACACCCATGGCGAGAACGACGCGCCGGGCCCGGACGCTACGGTGGTACGGGTCGAAGCTCCTGCAGCACCGGCCACGACCGTGGATGACCTGGATGTCATCCCTCGTAGGGAGTACGAATCCAACTACAGCACAGGCGGGTACCGCGCTCAGTTCGATTTCGGTGACGGCCCGATAGGGGAGTTCACCCGCAAGGCGCCCGCTTCCATCACCATCGTCCCGTACGTGATCCACTTGATACTCGGACTCGCGCTCGCCGGTGGCATGCTCTACATCTGGCGGTTCGACGATACCCCGCACAACCCCGCGGACTCCGAATACTTCATGTACGCCGTCTTCGGCCTCGGGGCCATCATCGTGCTCGGCGTCATCTTCGCCTTCGCGTTCGGCATGGCGGCGCGCGCCAAATCCACCGACCCTAAAGGCCATCTACCTGCGGCGTTCGGCAAATCAGGCATCACCATCCTGCTCTCGGTCGCCGCATGGTATGCGGCGTTCCGTATCAGCGAAGCAGCAGCACTCGGCACTCCTATCATCTGAAGCTCGAACTATCCCGAGGAGGCACGATGACACACGATCCGAAGTCGATGACGGTGGCCCTTCTCGCCGGAGGAACCAGCCACGAGCGGGACGTCTCGCTCTCCAGTGGGGCCGAGGTGCGCAGAGCGCTCGTCTCGCTGGGCTATATGGTCGAGGACTACGACCCCGCCTCCCGTGAGGACCTCACGGCTCTCACCACATCCGAAGCGGACGTCGCGTTCATCGCCATGCACGGCCGTGGCGGGGAGGACGGCGTGATCCAAGGCTTCCTCGCGACGATCGGTATGCCGTACACGGGTTCCGGAGTCATGGCCAGCGCGCTCGCCATGGACAAGCATCAGACCAAGGTGGTCTACGAGCACAACGACATCCCCACACCCGACTCGGTCGTGGTGTTCCGTGGGGGCGAGAAGGACGTGGCGGACATCATCGCAACGGTAGGGGAGCGTTCGGTCGTCAAGCCGCTCGATGACGGCTCCACCGTGGGTGTCCATATGGTCCACGATGAGGCAGAACTGATCGCAGCACTCGAAGAGGAGCTCGCTAAGGCTCCGTCCGTGCTGGTCGAGCGCTACGTCTCCGGAACGGAGATCACGATCGGCGTCCTGGAGGATCCCGAGCCCCGTGCGCTCCCCGTCATAGAGATCGTGGTCGTGGGGCACGAATTCTACGATTACGAAGCCAAGTACGAAGAGGGCGGCTCCGAGCACATCATCCCCGCACGGATCGGTGACGAACTCACGGCGGAAGCCTCTCGACTCGCCGTCCAAGCGCACGTCGCCCTCGGTTGTGAAGGCATGTCCCGTACGGACATGATGGTGGATGCGGACGGCCGCCTCTGGGTATTGGAGACCAATACGATCCCCGGTATGACCAAGACCTCGCTGCTCCCGGATTCCGCTCGTGCGGTCGGGATCGGGTTCGAGGAGCTCTGTCGGTCGCTCATAGACGATTCCCTGCGCAGAGCTGCTGAGAAGGAGACCACGAAGTGAATCAGGATCAGGACACCATGTACGACGTGATCATCATAGGCGGAGGCCCGGCGGGGCTCTCAGCTGCGCTCAACGCACGCATCAGGAATGCCTCGGTGCTCATAATCACCGCCAATCCGCGCAACACGGCGCTCTGGAAGACGCACCTGATAGACAACCACGTGGGCATGCCCAACTACTCGGGTGCACAGATGCTCGACCAGCTGGCTGAGCACGTCCGCGACCGGGAGGTCCGGACCATCGAGCGCCGCGTGCTCAATATCTTCGACCTGGGTGAGAACTTCATGGTCAGCACGGGTGATGAGACCTTCGAGAGCCATGCCGTCATACTCGCGCTCGGTACCGGCCAGACTAAGGGTTACGACGGCGAGGAGGAGTTCCTCGGCCGCGGCGTCAGCTATTGCGCCACCTGCGACGGCATGTTCTACCGCGAGCGCCCCGTGGTGGTCATCGGCAAAGACGTGGATTCCGTCGCTGAAGCAAACTACCTGGATGAGATCGGCTGCGAAGTCACCTTCGTCAACAACGTGATCCCCGAAGGCCTGAACGAGACCATCACCACCATCAAGGGTCGTAAGTACGCGATCGTGGGGGATGACGCACTCGAAGGCGTGGAAGTGGACGGCGAGAAGGTCGCAGCGGACGGTGTCTTCATCCTCCGTCCGGCCATAGCTCCCTCTCAGCTCCTCGACGGCCTCGAGCTCGAGGGTCCCTTCATCAGCGTGACCGCTGACATGGAGACCTCGGTTCCCGGCGTCTGGGCGGCGGGGGACTGCACGGGTAAGCCGCTGCAGGTCTCGAAGGCTATCGGTCAAGGGCAGGTAGCGGGGCTCAACGCCGCCGATCACGTGAAGGCCAAGCAAAAGGCGGCCGAGCAGGCGGGATAGCCCGGCTCCACTCGACGATCAGACGTCGGGCCACGCCTCGCGAGCAGCCCGGTTCTTCTCGCCGATACGCGCAGCCGTAAGGATAGCCGCGATCGACTTCTCGTCGTACGCACCGACACCCGTACCCTTGCGATGCGCTTCGAGCACGATCCTCTCGCCCGGAGAGACTCTGCCGCCCGCTTCAGCACGCTCGATGAGAGACCGCAGGGCGTCGTACTGCGGCCCTTTATGCAAGAAGGAGCGCTGGGCATCCGCCGGATCGAACCAGCCCGGCAGCGGTCGGTAGTGCGAATTGCGCAGCACGTGGTCGGGGATGTTCATATGCTTGACCTGGTTGACCAGCTTGTCGTCCACGGGAGCCACGCCCACGCTGAAGATGATGAGGTCCTGGTCGTAGAGGTAGCCGTAGTTATCGATTATGAACCCGACGCCGTCTATGCGGCCACGGTAGAGACCACCGCCGTAGATGATCGTGTGATACCGGTCGAAGAGACCCACCCGCGCCTTGCGGGCATCGCGCAGGTCGTACCCCAGCTCATCGGCTATGGCCTTCGCATATCTAGCGGTGTGCCCCGCGCGGGAAGCGTAGAGCACGATACCCTTATGCACGTGAACCCCTCACTCGGTCGGTATACTGCACCCAATGATAGTCAAAAGGAGGTTCCTCATGTCGGATGCCCAGCACGGATCGACGCCTGAGCTCACACCGATCCCACTCGACGAAGTCACCGTCGACCCCTTCACCGTCTTCGATGTGGATTGGGCCGTCATCGTGAGCGAGAAGGACGGAGCCGTCAACGCCATGACCATCTCATGGGGGAGTCTCGGCACGCTTTGGAACATACCGCAAGCCACCGTTTTCGTGAGACCTTCACGCCACACGTACGGTCTGATGGAGGGCTCGATGAGCTACTCCATCTGCTGGCTCGGCGAAGAGCACCGCGAGACGCTCTCGTACCTCGGTCGCGTATCGGGCCGTGATGAGGACAAGCTGGCGATCGCCGGTTTCGATGTGGCGCGCGCAGCGGGCGGTACGCCCTACATCGCGCAGAGCGACAGTGTCATCATCTGCAAGAAGATGTACTCCCAGCGTCTGGACCTCGAGCTCATGGAGGACCAGAGTATCCGCCAGCGCACCTACGAGCCCGACGAGCCGGGTCACGAGATGTTCATCGGCGAAGTGATCGAGGTCCTGGCTGCTCCGTGATCGTCAGAACACGAATCTGACGATCAGATAGATGACACCCCCGAGCAGGGCGAGAAGGACGAGCCCGCTCACCAACGCGCAGCCGGGTTCGTTCTTGTAAGCGGCCAGCACGAGCTTGTCCGCCAGTGACTTCCTGCGCTTCATGACAGCGCCTCCCGTGGGAAGCTCGGGGAGCGGCTGCGATCCGACAGGGGGCTTGGTGGATCCCGGTGTGTCCATGGTGACGCGCGGCCTCTCACCTGATGCGATCCGCTCAGGAACACGCGCCATGAACCCTTGGAGCGGCACATCCGTGTCACCCAGGATCGAGCTGGCATGGAAGAACTGGTAGACGAGCTCGCCGATGAAGTGCTTCTCGTCCGGATCGTACGCCACGAGGGAGAGCGTGACGTGGCCTTCGTAACCGTTCTCGAGGGCGATCCTCAGCGCCTCAGGATCATCGGGCGTTATCACGCCGAGCTCAGCATCTCCACGGCCGAGTACGACGAACTCCGCTGTGGCCGCGTTGTAGTCGATCCTCAGCGGCTCACCCACGATGGCAGCGTTACTCGCCAGATGATCGCTCTCGGTTTCATCCCGGGGGATTATGACCAGGTAATCGGCTATGTAGATATTTAGTTCACCCATACTAACTTCCTTACTTCCCAGCACATTTCCGCGCGTGTTGTTCTAATGTAGGGTATTCACAGGATAGAAGTATTCCCGATGGCATTCGAGGTTCGGAAGAGGTAGTCATGCAGATCTCGACCAAAGGTAGATACGCTCTGCGCATGATGGTCGACCTGGCGACGCTTGAGCCAGGCGTTAATCGGTCGATCCGTGAGATCTCGGAGCGTCAGCATCTGTCCGAGAAGTACCTCGAGCAACTCGTGCGCCCTCTGGTCAAGGCCGGCTACGTCTCAAGTATCCGCGGCGTGCTGGGCGGCTACTTCCTCACCAAGCCCGCGGATGAGATCACAGTAGGCGATGTACTCCGCACCGTTGAAGGCGATCTCGCTCCCGTCCGTTGCGTGAGCGAGATGGACGGTGGCGGGTGCGACCGTATGGTGGACTGCGCCACCGTCGAGGTCTGGCGGAGGATCCGTGAAGCCATAGAAGGTGTCGTCGACTCCATCACCTTGGCGGACCTCGTGTCTGAGAACGGTGCGATGGACGCCGTCTGTCCCGAGAACGACTAGACGATCCACGGAAGGACCAATCTGAGATGACAGGAACCCCTGAGGCGCACGAGCGCTTCGTTTACGCTGATAACGCAGCGACCACCAAGATCGCACCGGAAGCCCTCGATGCGATGATGCCGTATCTGACCGAAGGCTACGCGAACGCCAACGGTTTCTACTCCACCGCGCGCGACGTTAAGCGCACGCTCGAGTCATGCCGTGAGCGCGTGGCCGGTTTCCTCGGGGCCATGACGTCGGAGATCTACTTCACGAGCGGCGGCACCGAGAGTGACAACTGGGCCATCCGCGGCGCGTTGGAGCTCAACCGTGCCAAGGGCAAGCATGTGATCACCTCGGCCATCGAGCACCATGCGATCACGCATACGCTCGATCATCTCGAGAGGATCGGGGATGTCGAGACCACGTACCTCCCGGTGGACGCACGCGGGCATGTGTCAGCGGAAGACCTCGCTGCAGCGATCCGTCCGGACACGGTGCTCGTCTCCATCATGCTGGGCAACAACGAGATCGGCACGATCCTCCGCGTGAAGGAGCTCGCGCAGGTCGCCCGCGAAGCTGGAGTCCTCTTCCATACGGATGCCGTCCAGGCGGTCGGCCATATCCCCGTGGATGTAGCCGAGCTGGGAGTGGACATGCTGTCCCTCTCCGCGCACAAGTTCCACGGCCCGAAATCGACCGGTGTCCTCTACATCCGCAAGGGCGTGAGGCTTCCCGCATTGATCACCGGCGGTGGGCATGAGAACGGCAAGCGTTCGGGAACCGAGAACATAGCGAACATCGTGGGACTGACCGAGGCACTCGCACTGAGCATGGAGCGCATGCCGGAGGAAGGCCCGCGCGTGGCTGCAATGCGCGACCGCCTCATGGATGAGCTCACGAAGCGGATCCCGTACTCGTATTCGACAGGCGACCGCGAAGAGCGTCTGCCCGGTATCGCCTCGATCATCATCGAATACATCGAAGGCGAGGCCATGACCTTGATGATGGACGCCGCGGGGATCGCGGTCTCATCGGGCTCGGCCTGCTCATCGGGTTCGCTCGACCCCAGCCACGTCCTTCTCGCCCTGGGCCTGGAGCACGGACAAGCGCACGGCTCGCTGCGCATGTCGCTCTCCGACTACAACACGGACGAGGATGTGGACTACATCATCGAGACACTACCGAGTATCATCGAGAGGCTGCGTGCGTTCTCGCCGGTCTGGGACGATAAGGTCTCGGGTCTGAGGAGTGCGGGGATCGAACGGGTCGAGGATGATCCGGAGGCGTTCGCGCACCGCGCGTGGGGTTACTAGTTCCTAACGGGAGTCCGCTGACTTCCTCACTGATGGATATCAACGCTGCAAAGGAGTGGCGAGATGCTGTATTCGGAAACCATGATGGAGCACTTCAACAACCCGCGGAACGTGGGTGAGCTCGCGGACGCCAATGCGGTCGGCGAAGTTGGTAATATGAAGTGCGGTGACATCATGAGGATGTACCTCAAGGTGAACGAGGAGACCGAAGTCATCGAGGACATCAGCTTCAAGACCTACGGGTGCGGAGCTGCGGTCGCGACGTCGTCCATGGCCACGGAGATGGTGAAAGGAAAGACGATCGACGAGGCCCTCGAGGTCTCGAACCAGGCCGTAGCGGATGCGCTCGATGGGCTGCCGCCCGTGAAGGTGCACTGCTCGCTCCTCGCTGAGGAAGCGGTAGCTGCGGCGGTAGCGGACTATCTGGAACGTAAGGGGATCGATCCTGCGAGCAGGATCGATGCGCGGAAGCTCGAGAGGATCGCCTCCGACGACCACGACCACCATCACGGTGAGGACGAGGAAGCGAACGCTTCAAGCTGTTGTGCAGTGGATACGATCATCGACAACATGGAGCAGGCCCTCGATCGAGCTGAATGACGAGGAGGACCTATGGCAAAGCTGCCGACCGGAGACGAACCGCCGAAGGGTTTCGAGCGGTACGTCGAGGATAAATGGCGCGCTGCCTCCCGTACGGGAGTGCAGATCGGCTATGTAGGCATGAACCAGCTATCCCGTCCGGAGATCGTGGAGTTGGAGAAGCTCCGTGACCGCGCCCTCGAGAACTTCATGAGCGCGACCGGACACGAACTGCACCCACTTCCCATAGAGGAGGAGCTCGAGCTCGCTCCGGAAGGGAAGAGCATCTCGGACAAGCTCCTGTTCCGCGCATACAACGACGGCACGCTCGTCGCCTACGCGCACGTGATCATGGGCTGGCCGAAGTCGGATGAATGGGCCATCGAGCAGCTGCTGCTGGATCCCGTACATCGACTGCAGGGGATCGGATCGCGTCTCATCGCGGAGGTGGAGGAGGTCGCCCGCACCGCTGAGGTGAAGGCTACATCCATCCTCTCGCTTCCCACCAGACCTGATTCGGAGTCCTTCTGGAAGCACGTGGGCTACACGGACAAGACCGAGGAGCTCGCCGAAGACCTTGGCAACGCCAAGGACTTCGTGAACATCCTCCGCAAAGAACTTTCGTGACCACATCGCTCCACCCGGCTCTGCTCGACCTCATCATCCCGGGGACCGACCCCGATGTCATAGCGCGCTATGCGACGCTCGCCTCCCGTGCGCCCTCGTTCGAGGCAGGGCTGTTCGAGGAGGACGTCGTCATCGTGGATACCGAGACGACCGGAGTCGACCCCGCGTCCTGTGAACTCATCCAAGTGGCGGCAGCGCGTATGCGCGGGCCTGAGATCGTGGAGCGCTTCGACTCGTTCTGCAGACCGATAAGACCGATCCCACCGGAGATAGTGGAGCTCACCGGCATCACCGATGCCATGGTGGCTGATGCTCCTGAGTCGTGGGCTGTGGTCGAGCAGCTCGCTTCCTTCGTGGCTGGAGCGCCACTCGTCGCACACAACGCATCCTTCGATCGGGCTGTCCTGGAGCGTGCCGCACGCACGACGGGCGTCCATCTGATGGACACCTGGTACGACACACTGCCTCTGGCGCGGATCGCGCTCCCGCGCTTGAGATCGCATGCGCTCATGCAGCTCGCTGCCGCCTTCGAGCTGGATGGCGCGACCCACCGAGCGAATGACGACGTGACCGCCCTCGCCGGACTCTGGCGCATCATCCTGCTAGCGCTTTCGGAGTTGCCGCCCGGTCTCATGAACCGCCTCGCCGATCTGCACCCGTCGGTCCAGTGGGGTATCCGCCCCATCTTCCGTATGCTGGCCGGTCGCACGCCGGACACGACATTCTCGCTCCTCGCATCACGCAAGGACCGCATAGCCCGCATCGAGGCCGAGCCGAGACCGGACGCCGAGGACATGGGAGCCCTCCGGACGCTCAGCCACGAGGATGTGGACGCGGCGTTCGCGCCGGGAGGTGTGGTGTCCCGCATGTACGAGGGCTACGAGCCTCGCCCGGAGCAGGCTCAGATGGCGCGCGTTGTGGTGGATGCGTTCGAGAAGGACGCGTTCGCCGTCATAGAGGCAGGTACGGGGGTAGGGAAGTCCATCGCATACCTGGTACCGGCCGTAGCACTCGCGCAGGAGAACCGGGTGACGGTGGGCGTGGCCACGAAGACGAACGCCCTCATGGATCAGCTCGTGCACCATGAGCTTCCGGCACTGGCGCGGGTGATGGACGAACCACTCCGCTGGGCAGCACTCAAGGGTTACGAGCATTACCCCTGCATGCGGAAGCTGGACATCCTCGTGCATGGTGACAAGGACATGGATGACGAGCAGCTCTCCACGATCGCGATCCTGCTAGCGTTCTCCGCCGAGACGCGTGACGGGGATCTGGATGCGGCTCCCGTCTACTGGCACGCGCTGCATAAATCCGCCGCCGTCTCCACTTCCGCGGAATGCGTCAAGCGGTTCTGCCCGTACTATCCGCGCTCGTGCTTCGTGCATGGGGCGCGTCAGCGGGCGAACACCGCGGACATCGTGGTGACCAATCACTCGCTGCTGTTCCGGGATGTGGCCACGGATGGAGCACTGCTTCCTCCACTGCGGCATCTCGTGATCGATGAGGCGCACACCGCCGAGCGCGAGGCGCGTGAGCAATGGGCGCTCTCGGTCTCGCTTCCTGAGCTCTCCGCCGTCATGGATGTGCTGGGTGCTCGTCGCTCGGGCGTGCTGGCCCGACTCTTCGAGGCATCCAAGAAGACCGAAGGGGGTCCGGTCCTCGCCGCTGCGACGGCTCGGGCTCAGCAAGCACTGGAGCCGCTCGCGGCGCTGGTGCCTTCGTTCTTCTCGTTCGTGAAGGAGCTCGGCGAGGTCGAAGGGGACGCGGCGTACGATCGGGCGACTCTCTGGATCGATCCTCAGGTGCGGGAAAGCGGTACGTGGGGCATGCTTTCGCGCACGGGGGCATCCCTCGAGCAGAAGCTGGAGCAGCTGCTGAGCCGGTTGGATGGTATCCGCGACCTCTGCGAGGATGTGTCGGCGGACGTGCGCTCGGACCTCGCGGGAGCTACGAGCCGACTCAGATCCGCCCACATGGCGCTCAAGCTCGTGCTGGATGGGAGCGATGATCGCTACTGCTTCTCCGCGCATCTGGACCGCCGCGAGAATCGCGGGGTGGAGACGCTCACCGCAGCGCGCATAGACATCGGCGAGGCCTTCATCGAGGAGCTGTATCCCGAGACCAGGAGCATCGTCTTCACGTCGGCCACCATAGCGGTGGGCGAGAAGTTCGACCATTTCCTTGCAGGTACCGGACTCGACCGCGTTGACCCCGAACGGGTCATGACGGCGCGGATCCCATCCGGATACGACTACGACTCCAACATGAGCGTCATCGTGCCGCCTGACATGCCCGATCCGCGCTCACCGGCGTACTTGGGCGCACTCGAGGAGCTGCTCTTCCATACTCACGTGGGCATGGGTGGCTCGACGCTCACGCTGTTCACCAACCGGCGTGAGATGGAGGCCATGTACCGCGTCCTCAAGCCGCGGCTCGCTGCGGAGGGACTGTCGCTCGCGTGCCAGACGCGCGGTACGAGCGCGAAACGGCTCCGCGAACGCTTCATAGAGGACGAGACCTCGTCCCTTCTCGCCCTCCGGACCTTCTGGGAGGGGTTCGACGCCGGCGGGGACACGCTGCGCTGCGTGGTCATAGCCAAACTCCCGTTCCCGCTGCCCACCGATCCACTGGCCAAGGAGCGCGAACTTCGCATCCAAGGTGCATGGGGCAAGTTCACGCTCCCTGAAGCGGTGCTCACGGTCAAGCAGGCGGCGGGTCGTCTGATCAGGTCATCGACCGACCGAGGCTGTCTGGTCATCGCCGACAGCCGCGTGCTCAGCAAGCGATACGGCTCCCGATTCCTGAAGTCGCTCCCGAAGGTCGAGCACGATGCGGTCCCGATCGGTGACGTGGCCGACTACCTCGCTGCATGGCGAGAAGAGAGCGACGTCTGAGGTTATCACTCGCCTACCTTGTATCTTGCCGAACGTAGGAGTCCGAGTCCGATCAGAGCCGATGCTATACCTATGATGGCGATGGATCCGAGAGGAGTGTTCGTGTCGCTGGTTCTCGGAGAAGCCTCCTTGGTTTCGCTCGGAGTCTGGGCAGTAGGCTCGATCACCGTGGCTGAGGGTTCGTCAGGGGTGACCGGAATAACAGGCCTTGTCGGCTCCGTTGGAGTCGAGGGTTCCTCAGGATCTGTGGGGTCGATAGGGGTGGGCGGATCCTCAGGGTCGACCACCGGTTCGATGTAGGTATTGGTCACGGTTAAGCCGTCTTCGAGCTTCTCGAAGTCAGTTGGAACGAAATCATCACCATTCGAATCAACTTCTCGCACGGAATACTCGTAGAGTTGTCCTTCAGTATCCGCGATGGGTTGGAGGCCGAAGTCCGCGATACCGTTCTCATCTACTGCTACGAGCGCATCTTGAACGATCTCTTCTACGACCGATGTCCTGTAAAGCTGGAAGAATACATCAGGAGTGATGAATTCCTCGGGGGTATCGGCCCATATCTTCCGAGCTTCGACAGGTTTCTTTGCAGTCCAGGTAGCATAGACCGTCATGTCGTACGGAACGGTCGTGGTTGCTGTGAATGATTCACCGCTTCCATCAGGCGCGGTATTCCAACCAGCGAATTCATACGTAATACCGTGCTCCTCGTTCCGGGTGGGATCATCGGGCATCTGATCGCCGGGGGTACCATTCTGGATCTTCTCGATAGCGATGATCTGATCGTGAGCAGTGCCTGTCAGGCCATCATCGTTCTGATCGAACGTCACCTCGGGGAAGGTGAAACCGATGTTCACGTTATTGGAGTTGACGAGATCGATGGTGGCACCGATAGGGGATCCGTATAGTTGTTGAACAACGCTCCCATGCATGGAGCCATAGAATGTAAGCTGCTCTTCATCAAGAGCCAATCGCCTGGCTGTATCGGAACTCACGAAGACATTGCCACGAGGGACTATGAGTTTCATGTCCTGCGTGAATTCAGCAGCTGTAAGGGCATTCAGGGTGGCGTTGGACCCTGTCGTGTTCTTAGGCGCTGCAACCAATGTGATAGTAGTCGCGCCGTTCCTGTCGAACGACATCGTGGTCCAGGGATCATCAGGAGGGTCTTGCTCACGGTGCGGGGTGGGCATAGGGGAATCAGTGGCTGGTGGCCGCCGGCGAGGTCAGCTGGACATGGTCCTCCTGTCCGTGGGTCGGGGCCAGGTGGGCCGGCTCCAGATTGATGCGCCGTAGTAGTTGGGCGTTGAGGGCGACGATGATGGTCGATAGGGACATCAGGATCGCGCCGACGGCCGGGGAGAGCACGAATCCGATGGGGGCGAGCACGCCGGCGGCCAGGGGCACGGCGAGGATGTTGTAGCCAGACGCCCACACCAGGTTCTGGATCATCTTGCGGTAGCTGGCCTGTGACAGGGTGATCATCGACAGCACCGCCCGGGGATCGTCGCTGGCGAGCACCACTCCGGCGGATTCCATGGCCACATCGGTGCCGGCACCGATGGCGAGGCCGACGTCGGCCCGGGCCAGTGCCGGGGCGTCGTTGACGCCGTCGCCGACCATGGCCACGGTCAGGCCGCGGGCCTGCAGCTCGGTGACCTTGGTGTCCTTGTCCTGGGGGAGGACCTCGGCGAAGACTTCATCGATGCCCAGATCCTCACCGACGGCCTGGGCGACCTGGGTGGCATCCCCGGTGATCATCGCGACCTTGACGTCGCGGTCTTGCAGGGCACGTACGGCCGCGCGGGATTCGGGGCGCACCCGGTCTTCAACGGCCAGGGCACCGATGACCTGTCCGTCACGCACCACGTGGAGGACTCCGGCCCCGCGCTGAGTCCACTCCTCGGTCTGCTCATCGAGCACCTCGGGGCTGGTCAGGTTGAATTCGCGGAGCATGTTCGGCCCGCCGACGAGGATCTCGGAACCATTAACGGTAGCGCGCACGCCCCGGCCGGAGGCCGCGGTAAAGCCCGTGCCCTGCAGCCTCATTTGTGAGGCCTCGGGATGCTCACCCGCGGTGGTGACAATCGCCCGGGCGACGGGGTGTTCACTGTCGGCCTCGGCGGCGGCCGCCAGGGCCAGCAGTTGTCCTTCCGAGGTGCCGGGTACCGGGGCCAGGCCGGTGACCGCGTGCGCACCTTCGGTCAGGGTGCCGGTCTTATCGAAGAGCACCACGTCGATGGTACGCATGCGCTCCAGTGCCATCCGGTCCTTGATCAGCACACCGGAACGCGCGGCACGTTCGGTGGAGATGGCGATCACCAGCGGGATGGCCAGGCCGAGGGCGTGCGGGCAGGCGATCACGAGCACCGTGATGCTGCGAATGACGGCCTGATCGGGGAGCCCGACTACCGACCAGACGAGCGCGGTGATGACGGCGGCGCCGAGCGCGAACCAGAACAGCCAGCCCGCAGCGGT
>CAYVBA010000003.1:6677-51716 GCA_964448475.1 uncultured Coriobacteriales bacterium | reverse complement strand
TATCCGGTGAAGCCACTGGATGAGGATGCCATCTTCGACGAGCTCAACAGTTAGGAGAAGCTATGCCCCATGTCGTAGGTCTCGACTTCGAGACTGCATGCGATGTGAACCTCCCGGTGCATGGTGCTGACAGGTACTTCAACGACCCGTCGTTCCGTGTCCTGGTCGCATCACTGTACACACCGACGAAGGAGGGAACATTCGACTTCGTTCACGATCCGAACTCGATGGAGGACTTTCTTCGAGAGCTACAGCAGTACGCGACGATCGTCGGGCACAACGTGGCATTCGAGATGAAGGTGTTGCAGCACCTGGGGGTGACCCTGTCCGACTTCCTGTTCATCGACACAGCGGTGCTTGCCCGTGCCGTCGGTGCGGGCTCCAAGTTGGAGGCTGCCGCCCCACAACTTCTTGGCATCGACAAGATGGAAGAAGGAAGTGGCCTGATCAAGAAGTTCTCCATTCCACGAGAGGATGGCTCGTACCTTGTGGACGAGCATTCCACGTGGGACGGGTTCACTCATGATGACTGGTACGCCTTCTTGACCTACTGCGCACTGGATGCCAGGCTGTCGTGGGAGATCTACTCCAGGTATTTCCCCCTCGTCAGTCCGTTGGAAGTGGACTACTTCGATCTCACGTACCAGATGAATCAGCGTGGCTGGTTCGTAAACGTGGAGAACGTGAAGAGGATGCAGGAGCAGTACGAGAAGAACCTCGTGCTGGTGGAGTCTGAGTTCAGAACCAGTCTCAACGAGCCGGACCTGAACTTCCGCTCCACTCCGCAACTCCGGAAGTGGTGTGCCGAACGTGGCATCAATGCCAAGTCGTTCGACGAGCTCAACGTGTCCAAGCTGCTCACCCGCATCACCAAGCGGATCGAGCAACTGGAAGCGAAGGGCACAGCGGAGGACAAGATCACTCCATTGCGCGAAGTGGTGCACATGCTGGCCACGAAGCAGACTCTCGGTGGTTCGTCCCTGTCCAAGCTCCAGAAGATCCTGGACACGGTAGGGGCGGATGGCCGGCTGCGAGAGCAGTACCTGCACGTAGGTGCTGGGCAGACGTACCGAACCTCTGGTCAAGGAGTTCAGCTCCAGAACCTGAAGCGTCTCGGTGCCGAAGTTGACGACCTTGACGGGGATCTGTCCGATTGGGACAACGATCGTCTGGCGCGTAACCTGCGCCAGGTGTTCGAGGCAGAGCATCCGGACGGACTGCTATTCGTCGGTGACTTCTCCGCCGTCGAGTCCCGTGGGCTGGCGTACCTCGCCGATGCCGAGTGGAAGGTGGACGCCTACCGACAGGGCAAGGACATGTACAAGGTGCTGGCTTCCAGCATGTTGGGCATTCCGTACGAGATGATCGACAAGCCCCAGCGTCAGCTCGGTAAGGTCGGTGAGCTCTCGTGTGGATACGGTGCTGGGCCCGGTGCAGTGAAGGACTTCGCAGAGAAGATGGGAACCATCCTCTCTGATGATGAGGCCACTGCTCTGGTGCGGGACTGGCGTGATGCGAACCCAGAGATCGTGCAGTTCTGGAACAAGCTGAATGACATCCTTCAGCAAGTGATCCAGGACAAACACGGGCACGCATCTTTCGTATCCAACAACCTGAGGTTCTCTGTTCGGCAGGGTGTTACTCCGATGTCGATCAGCGAACAGCGTCCTGATGCCACCACCATCGTGGTGGAGATTCGTAAAGAAGCTACTCGAGCACTGCTCGTGCAGCGCACCTTCCAAGGTGCGTACATGCACGGGAATGACATGTGTTACATGAAGCCGAGTAAGCTGAAAGGCGGCAAGCTCTGGCTGGAAGAGTGGACGAAGGACGGGCAGAGGGGTAGGTACAAGATCTACGGAGGGAAGCTTGCGGGCATCCTGACGCAGAGCTTCTGCCGAGAACTGTTCTTTGATGCGATGCGTTCTCTCAACATTGCTCTCAAGGATCTGCTCAACGCTTTCATCGTGGGGCAGTTCCATGATGAGATCGTGGTGGAGTGGTTGCCGCTGTACCAGGGTGACCGCTCTGATAAGCACGTCCGAATGATCATGGAGGATTGCATGTCGAGCTCGAACATCGTGCGGGACTTCCCGCTCGCCTCCGAGATCAACTTCTCACACAAGTACATCAAGTAGCGGAAGGGCCGGTGACTCACCATTCACCGGCCCTTCACTACATCCCATCCACAGGAGGTTGATATGAAGCATACAGCATATGTGGTTCCGGCACATCGCCATGAACCCATCCAACAGATTGAAGTCGATGATGACACCGCCTTCGCGGAGATCATCTTCAAGGGGGAGGAGTACTCGGAAGGGTACGTGGGCATGTCCTCCATGCGTCACGCCGAGGTCCAGTTCGTCTACGACGACTTTGGGCTCTACCGTTCCGATGCAATCTACAACCTGAACTTCAGGATGATGGAACTATGGGGCCTCCTGTACGGAGTGCCTGCAACAGACATCTCGCCTCTCGTAGGGACGTTCATCGTCATGGGTCTCAACCCCTACTCGGGTGAGACACAGGACGTGCCCGCTTCAGTTGAGGCGTGGATCGAACTCCAGAGGCCGCAAGATGGCTAGGAACTTCGACATGTACGATCACCTGCCACCGCTGGAAGCAGTGGTGGCAGCGTGGTCCAACCCTGGTAGGTCCCGTGTCTACCATGCCTACATGCAGGTGCAACTCGAACGAGAGTGGCCCCTGCTCGCCCGTGCATTAGACCGCCTGGTGCAGGAGAACCAACAGAAGGAGAAGGATCATGGATCAGCCTAATGATGCCGAGTTCCCACAGCACGCAAAGGTCGCTGCCTTCAGTGAGGACATGGAGATAATCCATACCTTTCTGCACACCAGTGGGTACGAGCTATGCACATGGAACGAGAGTGAGAACGCTTTCGTTCCCACCACGAAGAACTGCGGGGAGATCCTCGACGAGTTCTTCGGGATCGACCGTGCAGCACTCGTTCAGGAGCATCGGGTGCTGCGAGAGGAGCTGATAGATCTGCTGGCTCGTGAAGCAGCAGATGACATGTTCGAGCAGCTGGGTCTGCTAGTTCAGGAGGAGAACGATGCCCCTCCTGAAGCAGCGGATAACCCGTTCAGGCAGTTGCACCTGCTGATCAAAAAGGAGAAGGAGGAAGACGATGACACTCGTGACAGTGATCGGGATTGATCCCGGTCTGGTGAACACGGGGATGGTGGTGCTGCGGGCGAACACCCGTCAGCACCACCTGAACGTGGAGCACTTCGTGATCGACGGCAAAGCCAACCATGCAAAGCAGGTGGCCGAGCTGCTGGACAGTCTCGGCTACAGCACCAAGCATGTGTTCATTGAGGCATTCAGGGAGCGGGGCAACCAGTACGCGCAGGACAAGGCCATGCGTGAACTGATGGCTGACTTCCGCTCCGTGCTGCCGAAGGCCATGGTGCTCGACAACATGGGAGTGAAGAAGATCGTGCCGACAGAGACCCTCGGGATCTTCGGCATGGACGACTTCCCGGCCACGCACCACCGTGATCTCGAGTCGGCTGCACGCATCCTGGTCTACGGGATGCTGAAGGACGACAAGCTGAACGAGGTGGTGTACTCGATCGTCAGTGACTACGTACACCTCCGGCCCTGGTCGGTGATGTCGGCATGAGAGATCCACGTGGACCGCTCGAGTTCCAGTGCCCTGCGTGTTTCGCCCAACCGATGATGCCCTGCACGCAGCCCACATCAACGGGGCGTCGAAACGTGGCGTGGTGCCACAACGCCCGTATCAACTCAGCTTACGAGTACAACTACCAGAACAAGGAGGAACCCATGCCACAAGAGAACAAGCTCGTGGCAGAAGTAGTCGACGACAGACGAAGTGTGTACGGGAATCCCGAAGAGGTATTCCCGCGTCACGCCCAGGTTTGGTCAGCGATCATCGGAACACCCGTAACAGCCGAACAGGTGGCCCTGTGCCTCATCGGGTACAAGCTGATCCGAGCAGCAGACACTCCCGACTACTCTGACAACGCGGATGACATCGAGGGCTATCTCGACATCTTCCGCAAAATCGTCGGGGATCGAATGGTCTCTGCGCGGAGCGTGTCGGAGTACCTGGAGAAGAAGGCGGAGCGTGTGATGTCCTTCCCTGAGATGTTCGAACAGGAGGCACTGTTCGAGTTTCCTCATCCGGAGGACGAACCGCACCACCTGGACGAATGGTACGCCACGGGCAGTCTGGAGGACGATCGCTGATGCTGACCGTTCCCGAGATCGAGGCACGGCTCGGGTCGCCACTGTTCGTCCACCAGATCGAAGCCCTGGAGGATGCCATCCAGCAACACACCCAGGGCTCGCAGGTGCGCCTGTGCCTGTACCACAGGACCGGGGCGGGTAAGACCCGCACCGCCCTCGCGGTAGCGGCTGTGGCGGGCGCACAGCACGTCCTGGTGGTGACTCCGCCGGCAGCCCGCCCCAACTGGGAACGGGACGCTCTACGGCTGGGGCTCACCGTGGAGGTGATCAGCCATGCCAAGTTCCGTCAGAAGGACTTTCGGGTCCGCCGCGATCAGGCCATGATCGTGGACGAGTTCCACCTGCTCGGTGGTCACACCGGGCAGGGCTGGCGGAAAATGGACAGGTTGGCACAGGGGTTGCAGGCTCCTCTCGTCATCGCCTCGGCCACGCCGAACTACAACGACGCGGAACGGGTGTACTGCATCCAGCACGTCCTCGATCCGCACTCGTGCAAGGGAGGTTACCTCCAGTTCGTGTACGACCACTGCATCACGGAGGTGAACCCCTTCGGAACCATGCCACTCGTGGTGGGGTTCCGACACCACCGGGATGCGGAGCACTACCTGATGGAGTTGCCGAAGGTTCATTACGTCGAAGACGAGATGATCAAGCAGGTGACAATCGGGGATGTGGGCGTAGCCGACCACACGCCGGACGCACTCTACCGAGTGGGTCTCGACGAACGCCGGAAACGGGTGTGCGCCTCCCGCATGGAGAAGGACCACGCCATCACCCGGCACCAGCTGGTAGGCGACGACGGACTCATCCGACCCCACGTGTACGAG
The DNA here is from genome assembly GCA_964448475.1 of uncultured Coriobacteriales bacterium. Taxonomy (GTDB): domain Bacteria; phylum Actinomycetota; class Coriobacteriia; order Coriobacteriales; family CAYVBA01; genus CAYVBA01. The sequence continues at coordinate 46,652 of CAYVBA010000003.1, read as the reverse complement.
GAGATCTCGGTACAGGTGGGGCAGGTGAGTACCCCGTCGCTGGTGTACTTCAACCACGCGGAGATCGCCGAAGCGATGCTCGCCACCTGTGTGGCGAACGGAGCCAAGGCACTCCTCGTGACAGGGAAGGACACCTACGCCAGCAAGCTCGAGAAGATCGAGCTCTTCAAGAGTGGCGGGTTTGACGTCCTGATCGGAACGGCAACCCTCGCCACAGGAACGGATGGAATCGACAAGATGTGCAACCAGCTCATCATCGTCGACGACACCCAGGATGATGCGCTCCGCCGTCAGCTCATGGGGAGAATCCTCCCACGTGGTGCTGACTCGGACGTATCTCAAAAGGTGTTCACGCGCATCGTTGTGCTCTGATACTGGCTCACCGGGGGTGGGGGTGAAGCGTCATCCAGGCGCTTCCCGAACCAGGAAGGAATCACACCTATGTCAGGACGCCGCGACCAACTGCTCATCCAGCTCGTGAATGCAAAGGACACCTCGGAAATCAGGCTCATCGAAGAAAAGCTCTCGGTGCTCGACGAGAACGAGCTGGAGTAGTAGGTCAACCAGGGCAGGTAGGGCAGGTCCACTACTTGTATTGACGTAGGCAGTCATATACGTAGATACATAGGAGTGCACCTGCCCTACCTGCCCCAACCATCCAACATCAGAAGGAGGATTAATTATGGTGTGGTACGTAAACGAGGACCAGTTCATAATTAACGACCCCGTACCCACGGCCCTGGCGCCCTTCCAAGGACCCAATGGGCTGGCGCTTGTGGACGTGTACGGGAACGGGATGACCACAACCGGCTGGGGGCTGGTCGGAAAGGACGGAGGCCCCGGATTTGCGGAGAACTACCGGAAGCACAAGTTCTGGGCGAAGCCGCGTCTGGTGCAGTTCGAGAATGGAAAGCCCTTCGCATTCGTGATGCGCTCCATGAGCCTCGTGATGGTGGACATCGACCGGCACATGGCCGACGGAGGAGAGGACGGATTCATCTCCGCAGCGAAGATGGAACTCCCGCCGACCCTCGCCGAGACGTCACGTAGTGGCAGTGGGCGGCATCTGTTCTACTCAGTGGAAGATGAGTGGTCGGACGACTTCGGGTTCGGGATGTACGACGATGCCCTCGGAATCGAACCGGGCATCGACATCCGAGCAACCGGATGTGCTTACCACTATCCGTCCCAGAAGTGGAACGATCTTCCGATCGCACCAATCCCGGAGAGCATCAAGAAGCATCTCGTGGCGAAGAAGAACAAGAAGGATGCACAGGCCACTGTGCTCCAGCATGTCACATCCAATCCAGATTCAGAGGAGGCACTCGTGGTACAAGATGCACTGTTGCAGGAGCTTGCTAAGCCGATCCCGGTGGGCAAGAGGAACTCGAGCCTGTTCGCACTCGGCTCGAAGATGAAGGCTGCAGGTATCCCCGAGTGGGAGGAGGCACTCGAAGATCGAGCGAACGAGGTTGGGCTCGATTACGAGGAGACGTGCAAGATCATCGCAAACGTAGAGAGGTATTCATGAGGTCAGTCAGCGTCAAGGTGAAACGTGTTCGCCCCGGCGACATCGCGCTGCACCACAGAGGTCTCGACGGGCGGGAAGTGTCCCGCATCGAACAAGACCCGGACGGGGTGTGGCACGTATGGCTGTGGATCGAAACCCGACAGTGTGGCCCATTTCCTGCGGACAACTATGACTTCATCCGACGGGTGAACGAGTAACACCGCAGGTGAGAGAGGAGATCAGCCATGTGCTGATCTCCTCTCTTTTTTTTATCTGGCATACTGGCTGCATGACGCAGCCACAGAAGGATCTCCTGTCGGAGATTGAAGAGAGTTTTAGAGAAAGTTTCAAGGGGAAAGGGTTGAAGAGACTGCCGAGTACGGCAGTCCTGCCCGAGGCCGATGCTCGGTTCGACCGCCTCCTACTCCCGGACGAAGAACGGGCACGGATGCCCTTCACCAAGGACGCTTTCCTTATCCGGGAAAACCCGCAGCTCGTGCAGTGGGAGCGGGAGCTGCGCAAGTTCCTCCGCAAACTCTCTCCTGAGCATGGGCACCGGGTCTCTGCGGTGATGGTGTACGAGTGGGCGACCGGGCTCAACATCGCTGAGATGACCAAGGAGGAGGCCCGACGCAAGGACGAGGGGATCGAGCCACATGTCCAGATTCCCTGGCGTGCCGATCTTCGCAAGCTCAACAAGCTGTTGCGTGAGTACTTCGGCAAGCCGTACATGACATGGATCATGGGGCGGAAGGTTCCCAACGCCTACCGCATCCCGTCCGGCTGGTACGTGTACCTGCACCGCCCCCGAACGAACACGCTGTACGCGGAGTGGGCGAGCGGGGTAAAGCTCTGATGGCCTACAACAAGCGAGGCCCTCGTCATCAGGGGCGCAAGGGTCAGTACGTCAACAACCACTGGTTCGACGACATCGAGGTGATTCCGGACGAGGCTCGGACCATGCCGTTCACCGTGTCACACGAGGAGATCGGACCGCACGAGTACGGGTGCCGATGTGTTCCGTGCTCGCAATACCCGAACGAGATCATCCGCAAGGCTAGAATCGCAGCTCGTCGTCGCCCTCCAGCACATCGTCAGGAACCGCAGAGCCCTCCAACCGCTTGAAGATGAGGGCGATGGCGTTCAGGTTCCGGCTGAACAGTGCCTGAAGGATCATGGATGCTGCTGTCTGGTCCAGCACATCCGGACTGTGCTGATGCACCATCTGGACAGTGCCGGATCTCTGGTTCCACAACCACGCGATCCTGGTGTCCAGTGAGTGCTGATGCTCCTTCGGGATCGTGTGTCGGAACTTCCGTGTCGGCTCGATCTCATGGCTCATCGCTCCACCGCCTTCTGGGTCAGGTCCACGAACAGCACTTCCTGCTTGCGGAGCTGAGCGGGGTGAGTGCCTGCGCGTCGGGTACCTACGAGCCGGTCAGCGATCATGCGTTGCGCCTTTGTTGCGCGAGCCAGAGCTCCACGCTCCTGGAGGTTCGGGTTGTTCGCCAGCTCGAACAGGATACGAGCCACCAGCTCCCATGCCGGAGTGTCAATCGGTGGCGTTGTCATCTCGGGGTTGTCAACGACGTACTGAAGTGCCGCTCGGACGGTCTTGTGTCGCGAGAGCCTGGGTGCTTCGCTCACCAGATCCCCCTCCAATCCTCTACGTAGGCACCGGACTGGACGGCAGAGCCGACCACCTCCAGTGTGCCGCCGAAGAAGTCGAGCTCACGAGTCGCCTGCACCGCGTAGCGCAGCGCGTCCATCATGTGCGAGTACTTGTCGTGCAACGGCTTCTCGGTCCACTCCTGGAGCTTCGAGTTGAACTCGTACTTGAAGTTCTCGAAGCACTCCAACAGCCAGTCACAGTTGGTCTTGTGGATCACCGTGTTGTAGAGCTGCATTCGAGTGGCCTGGATGTCGGTGATCTCGTCGCCCCATCGGGAGCGGGCGTTCGGAATCTTCCATACGGTAGAGGACTTCTTGAGGACAGCCACGTTCGGGAACTTGAGTCGCATCATGTCGGCCGGCGTCGTGTTGATAGCCCGCTCGTGGTGCTCCCCGTCCCACGGCAAAATGATCTGCGCCAACTGGCTGAACCAGTGACGCTCCCGGAGCACGTCCACATACTCGGGTAGCGCCTTGCCATGCCCCTCTCCGCAATCGAAGAGGAAGAGCTTCTGGTTGTACCACTGGAACGCGATCCACGAAGTTGCATCCGACTGCATCCCCGAAGAGCCGATGTCGAACGCCACGTACACTGGATGTCCGGGGTGAAGGTTGAAGTCCTCCACCCGACCATCCTTCACCATGTCAAGGTACGCCTCACCGTAGACAGCCGCCGCATCCATTTCCCCGAAGTCCACGTGGTACTCCTGGTTGAACATGCGGTCGTTCCCGAAGCGTTTGCGGTACGCCTCTCGGTCACGTTCGAGTTGCTCCTCCTCGCGCACGGGGGGCAGCCCCTCGGCTCGCATCATGGCGTTGAGGTCGTCGATCCCCCAGATGATCTGACCGTACTCGGGGTTGTCCTTGAAGGACTCCATCAGTTGCCACAGCGGGTTCTGCCGCTTGCCACGCGGGGTGGACACCACCATCAGGCGCTTGTCCCGTCCTGCCGTCAGGATCGGCATGAGCCGGGGGATCGGATCCTCGCGGGTGAACAGGGCGAGCTCGGTGAAGGCGTAGTCCTGGAAGGAGGTGCCGACGCCGTTCTTGTCCTTGCCGGACTGGAAGTATCCCTGGAACTTCAGCCGGCTCCCGTTGGTGAACCGCCCCTCCATCACCGTGTCACGCCACACCACGAGATCGGAAGGAACGTTGTCCTGGAGCAGATGTAGGTATTCTCCAGTAATCGGGTCGTCGTAGGTCTTGTCCCACAGGATGTCCCGGATCATCGGGTTGTCGAGCGAGATGTAGGCGCCAGTGGTCTTGGGGGTTTCAAGCCTACGACGGGCCATCTGCATCGCCATCGACACGTCTTTCCCCGCCTGACGGCACCAGACAACCACCCCATACCGTTTACGGTTCCACAGTTCGTGTGCCTGTGCTTGGTAGGGGCGGGGTCGGTAGTAGCGGGGAAAGACGAGTTGGCTCACAGATAGTCCACCGGGATCGTGTCGTACTTGCGCTGCACGGACACCACCCGACCCTCCTCAATCATTACAGATCCGTAGTGGAGGGCGAGTGAGATCTCGCAGCCTGACTGCTTCTCGTAGCTCTCAGAGGTGGTGATGACCTTCCCGTCGTCACAGAAACGCCAGCGCCACCGGTTCTTCTCGTCTCGGTAGATCTCGATGTGTGTGTGGTCGTCCATCAGAACCTCATCTGATTTTGCCGGAAGATCGCAGAGAGCACTCCGGCAGCATCGTCGTTGGTTTCCACAGAGGAACCTGCCTTGGAACTGATCCCTCCTTGTGGGGCCTCCCAACGCCCGGTTTCCTGCGAACGGGCCTGTTCGGCTGCGCGCTGCTGCTGCGGAGAAGGGGCGGGAGGTGCCGCAGCAGCAGCGCGGCTTGCAACCAGCTTAGACCTGAGCTGGTTGATGATCGGCTGGACAGGGACGGAGAACCCGATGAGCCGATCATTGGAGCGAACCTCGAAGTCCTTCACCATTGCGACGAACTCGTTGGCAAGCTCCGGGTCGAACTGCTTGGTGCCGGGGATCAGGTCGGCGTTGTTGCGGAACAGGTCGATGCTCGCGTGGACGGTCGAGTAGGCGTCCTTGAGTTCCTCCTGCTTCGACTGCACCCTGCTCTCGAGCTCGCTGGCGAGAATCTGCTTGATCGCCTCCTGCCACTGGCGGGCGTCCTCGGCATCACGCAGGGTCTCCATGCCCTTGCCGTTGACAGCCATCACCTGCTCACCAACCAGGGTGCGCGGGTGGACTCGGAGCCGGTCGAAGTAGTTCTTGTACTCGTTCTGCACTTCCTCCAGTGTCTGCTTCTGAAGGAAGTCGGCCTGGGAGTTCTGGAAGCTGGTGGCGACCTCACCCCACGTCTCGGTCAGCGAAGAGGCATCGACTGCTCCAACCCCAGGAACTGTTCCAGTTCCCCCGTCGGCTGGGGCTGTGGTGTCAGTTCCGCTCGCATCCGGTACGCCTCCGACTCCTGCATCTCCCGAAGCCGGTGTTCCAGCAGGTGCAGGTTCTCCACCGTCAGCGACTGCTCCGCCCTCACCAGATCCAGGCTGAGGAGCAGGAGCTTCTCCTGCTTCAGGAGGCGCTGGTGTTTCTTCTCCTGTCGACGAAGGAGCCAGGAAGTCCATGATCTGAGTAAGGCTCGACGCCACGTCACCATGAATGGTGAGAGCCTCTTCCTCCGGTTGCGTCTGCTCACTCACTACGCCTCCTCACGTGCTGCGAGGATCGCCTGCTGGATCTCCTCGACCTCAAGAGTGAAGCCGATCTGTTCGAGATGACCGGCGAATCCGTTGCGGCTGAACAGGAACTGGCGGGCGTCTACGATCGCGGCGTACATGACGTGCGAGTGCTCGCTGGTGGCATCCCACTGTAGCTCGGCCTGGTCGAGCAGGATGTTCCAGTCGATCACTAGTCGCTTGTAGTGCTTGTAGTTGTGTTCGAGATCCTCCTCCGCAGATACCTCAGTAACACCGGGGTTCTCTGCGATCACGGCATCGAGCGCGTCACGGAACTGCAGGAGGAGGTCGTGGTACATGTCGTGGAAGATCGGAGTCTCCTGGAAGGAGACCTGAGGCCACTGTGAGACGATGCGCCCGGCCAGTGCCATCGACACACCTTCCGCACGGATAGCATCGAGATTGGACAGCACCTCGCTCCACACCCGCAGGAGGGCGTGCTGCGGCTCAGCGGCGTCGGCCCAGGCATCATCGGACACCTCGGGGGTGTCGGTCACGGTCACAGAGTCGAGTTCTGCTGCTTCATCGTGGATGTGATCAGTCATTGGTTCAGCCCTTCTGTTGGAGGAGTTGCGTACGGTATTCGGCTTGGATGGTACGGATCACGGAGGAGATGTCGTAACACAGGTCGTTTCCCACATACTTGCGTACACAGGAAGAGGGGACGAGATCAGGTCCACCGTAGAAGGCCTGCACATCGAAGAAGTCGAACCCCTTGTTCCCCTGGTACGTGTGGACCTTGAAGGGAAGCGAGGGGTCACGGTAGATCCCGGTCTGGAAGGACGGGAGCGTCACCTTGATCTCGGTGGGCTGGAGGCTCTTGGGATCTCCGGAGACCTCGAACGATTCAGTGTACTCGCCTACCTTGATGGTTTCCGTGATCGTCTCAGGATCGCGGGTGCGGAAGACCCGTCGGCCACGCGGCTTCGCGTAGCCCGGCTTGGTCACCTCCACCTGGAGCCACTGGTTGCCGTACTCGTCCACATGGACGATCTCATCCTCCTTGGGGATGTTCTGCGTGAGTCCCGCGTGCTCCTTGGACGAGGCAGCGAACTGGTTCACAGGAGCTGGGGCGGGCTCCTCCTTCTTCATCACCACTGATGCGAGGTCTCCGACGAGTGCCGTGAGGCGGTCGAACTTGTCGCGCAGCTCCTGCATCTCGTCCACCTCGGACTCGCGCTGTGGTGGTGCATCCTTCGGTTCGGGGAGCTCCACCTCGGGAAGAGTGGTGTCTTCTTCCGAGACGGCCTCCCACAGGTCAGCCAGCTCCGCGGTGGTGTAGTCGCGGTAGTGTTTCTCGAACTCGTAGCCGGCTTTCTTGAGTGCCTGGTAATAGGCCGACTTGTCGCCGTGGGCCATGCTGCTCCTATAAGTAGGTAGGTCTGAACGCCTACCTCTGAGCATACACTGCTAGGGCATCGTGTCCACATACGAGAGCGGCACGCCATTCGGGTACATTGTGGCCGGGTTCGTGAAGGAGGATGCTCGGCCATACTCGAACGTCTCCACAGATCCGAACTCGTAGCCCGTGTTCACGCTGAGCGGCGTGTAGGCGTACTGCACGAGGTTGACCTGACCGTAGCTCATCGCCACGCCCCCGTCCGGTTCGGTGACCGAGCCCATGTACAGGCGCCACTCCTTCATGTCCTTCTTCACCTGGAGGTAATCTTCCACATCCCACGGAAGCGGACGCTCGCGCAGATCGAAGTCGTGGGGAGAGGTCGTGATCTTCTCGACTTCCACCAGCTTCCCGTTCACATCCCAGCCCCGCACCCCAATCTTGAAGCGCCCCAGGAAGTTACCCATCGTCACCGCGATCCGTTGCAGGTGGGCAAGGGCATCGTGTGCTCGGTTCGCTCCTTGTGTGTTGGTCTCCACCTGCCACGGAATCGCCTTGTAGTCTGTCTGCCCAGACTGTGAGAACTCGTCATGAGTTGCCAGATCGTCGAGCACGAAGATCGAGTCGGGGCGAACAACAGCCATGTACAGCTTGTCGTCTACTTCCAGCTTGTGCAGTGAGTTCGCCTGGATCAGCCACCTGCTCCACGTGGGCGTGGACTCGGCAACGTCCAACACCCAGATCTCGTTGCCCATGCACCCGGATTCGAGAGGCTCTCCATCTGGATTCTCCACAATGTAGTAGACCCGGTTATCGAGTGCCGCGCTCACGATGTTCTGCTTGTTGCGCAACTCGAGCCACTTGTTGGCGATCTGTTCGCTCATCGACTTGTGGCTGATGTTGTAGTTCGAGGCAGTGGACTTCATCAACTGCTCGTCGAGCGGGTGGTACAGGCCCTGGTTCACGACCTCAACACCCCAAGGGGAAACTGTTCCAGGTGTTGCCGTTGTTTCCTCGAACGCCATGATCGAGGTGCTGCCCGTCTGTCCCGTCACTTCGGCCGGCCCCATGTAGTACGAGGTCGAGTAACCGTCCACGCCACGACACAGCACCACGAGGGAGTCCACCGACTGTGGGTTCTGCCAGAGCTTCACGCAGGCAGGTACCAGCAGGTTGCCCGAAGTCAGGGTCTTGTATCCGCCGCCCTTGGACGAAGAGAAGTTGGTGTACTCCCCGAGCTGGTTCGAGCTCCAGCGGATCACAGCAGCATTCTGCCGGTCGTTCACGAGGATGACCCGGTCTCCAGCTACCACACCTTGCGATGCCGTCGGTGGCTTCGAGTAGTTGGTCCGCTCTTCTCGTGTGGGAAGGGGCAGAGAGATGTCGTGTGTTTCCGCGATCGGAGTGTGCTGCAACCATCCGTGGGTCTCTCGTGTGGCACCTGGAGGAATCTCACGAGACGCCACCAGCACACCTTCGACAGGGACGGAGCCCTGATCGGACCACGCCACCATGTACAGGTTCCACTTGGTTGCTCCACGTATGATGTTGTGGTTCCAGATGTCGGCGGGAACCACTGCTACGAACTGATCTGCTGCTCGTGTTGGAGCTGAGTTCGGGTTGACAGCTCCGGGGCCGCCGCCGCTCGCAGGGTAGTTCATCAGCCATTGGGTCCAAGCACGCTTAGCGCGCACCACCGCCATAGGTGAAGTTGGGGATTCTCCGAAGTCGTTCTCGAAAGTGTAGAAGTAACCGAAGCTGTACGTGTTGTCAGCCGCCGAGGAGGAAACGAGTGTGCCGGTGTGAGGCTGTCCTGCCGTACCTGCGTTCGTTCCCGAAGCTGAGGGAATGGTCGTCTTGTTCGCGGTGTCGATCCAGGTCGATGACGGAAAGATCATCGTCGGGGCGTACGAGAGATTCCAGTCGGCATGTGTGTACAGCTCCTGAGGGAGTCGTACGGTCTTCGAGGCCCCCACATGGAACACTCGTGCAGAGTCAGCAGGGTTGGACGAGTCTGCAAGGGCAAAGATCTTGTTGTCGATCTGGAGATAACGCACGTAGGTGGTCGAGCTCGAGAAGTACATGGCGGAGGTGAGTCCGGTGAAACCAGCCTGCTCCAGCGAGATCGCCGAGTAGTCTCGTGTGGCCTCGTTGTATCGAGCAGCACGGAAGACCACAGAACCGTTCTGTTCCTTGGTGGCGAACAGCAGCGCCTTGGTGCCGTCGTTCAGGAAGAACGTCTCGAACGAACCAAGGATGCGCGCGTTCAGGTTCGTGTTGATCCAGTATCCAGCAGGGAAGATCGACCGGAGTGCCGGGCGAACAGCGAGAGCGCCCTCGCGGGTGATCATGCAGTTCTCCATCACACGCAGAGTGGAGGGGTCCGACAGCCCCGGAGCGTACGCCGTGGACCAGCCAGAGAACTCGCGCAGATAGGCACGAGCCAGCGGCTTGTCCACCGGGATCGGTGTGCGGGGCTTGGTCGCCATGAACTAGCGCCTCTCGTCAGAATGCGGGTGCAGCGTGTCCCAGGAGGAAATATCGTGGATGCCGGACTGGATCGGAACCGTGAACTCGTTCATGAACGGGGAGTCGGTGTGACGATCGTCCCGCTCGTTCAGAGCATAGAACAGGTTCTTGTACTGCTCGTCAAGAGTCGGCACCCGTGGCTGCATGAGCGGGTCGGCTTGGGCGATGTAGTACGCGGCCTTCATCACGATCAGGTCCGGGTAGTCGAAGTCCACCGGCTGCTCCAGCACCTCGGGCTGGAACGGCACCAGAGGGTCCTCGTCATTGGTCGGGTGTGCAGGAAGAGTGAACATCTTCGGCTCCCGCATCACCGGGACCTGGATGCGCAACCCGTCCTCCACGAGATTGAAGGGGCGGGAGAAGCGGAGGGACTGGCGGGATACCGATGCCCACAGTCCCCGTCGTCCCGGATACTTCTCGATGGCATCGCGTGGCAGGATGTACGCCCACACCCGAGGAGTGCCGTTGTTGTCCACGAGCCGCACCGAATCGTCTCCGATGATACGAGGACGTACTGATGCGCGCAGACTCACTTCCTGTACGCCTGCTCGTGCCACCCCGATCTCTTCAATGTCGGAGTAGTAGGACCACTCGCGCTCCAGGGCATTCGCTCGCAGGGCACGGTTGAGCGCACGGGTCACCACCCGGAAGCGGTCATGCTGGGAGGTGTAGGTGAGATCCATGCCGGTGAGGAGTCCGAGTGTTTCGTTCACCGCCTCATCCAACGTCATCGAGACTTCGGGGTTCATACCTACCACCTCCGTAGTGTGGCGCCCTCAGGACGCTTCTTCGTGGGTGTGCCACCCTCTGTGTTGTCCTGAGCGTTCCACGGCTGAGTGTTCGTGAGAGTGGTCTGCGACTGCTCCATGCCCTGCCAGTTCTTCGTCTCGTCAGACAGGCCAGGATTCGTCCACGTGGAGCCGGTCATCTGCGCAGCGAGGTCCGCGTACTTGGATTCGTACGGGGCGGCCTTCGCAGCGGCCATCGTCTCCAACCGGGGCGTCTCGTAGTCAGCAAAGTTCTTCCCCTCGTTCAGCCAGTTCAGCACACCCTCCGCGTACTCACGCTGCTTCTCGGCGGCAGTGATCTCCCCGGAGAGCAGGTAGTTCGACTGATCGAGGTTTGCCATGTCCGAGTAGCTGGAGGACATCGACTCGTAGAAGTCGTCCCACCTGTCCGCCTTCGCCATGTTGGTGGACAGCTCCTCGTTCATCCGACCCTGTTGGGTTGCGGTGTTCAAGTCCGTGATCCCGGCGTTGATCGAGGTGCGCGTGTCGAAGAAGGAACGGTTGATATCCCCCTGGTTCACCGACCAGTTGCGCAGAGCCTGCAGCTGAGACTTCAGGACATCTGACTCGCCTGCGCCCTGGGAGAGTGCCTGAGTCACCAGATCCTGCTTCTCACGAGCACGGTTGGCAACGTTGGTGAAGGAGGCATCCGACTCGCTCTTTTCGTTGTCCCGAAGGTTGGTAGCGAAGTCCGCGCTCGCCAGATCGAACGTCTCCTGGAGTTGGGCGAGCTTAGCACCCAGCGCCTCGTCCAGCATCTTGAGCGCGTTGTCTCGCGTTGCTGCGTGGCTTCCTTTGCCACCACCCACCAGACGACCGAGCGCACTCAGGGCGTTCTCGTTGGTAGCCTTCTTGGACAGGTTCGCAGTGATCTGGGCGTTGAGGTTCTCCAAGTCACGCTGGGCCTGCGAGCGCGCACCTTCGTTCTCTGCCTTGCGTGCTTTCGATTCCGCAGCAGCAGCAGCACTCGCCGCAGCCGCAGCCGCAGCATTCGAACCACCCCCGCCACCCCCGCCACCCGAGGCAGTCGAGGTCTTGGCGGCAGGCGCAGAGCTCTTTGAGGTGGCGCCACGGTACGTCTGCGCAGCCGTCCGCCCAATCATGTAGATGTTGTCAGACCCAATGGTCAGCCTCGGCAGAGCCATCGTGGGTGCGGTCGGGCGCCTGAGCGGCGTCTTGTTCGCGTTGGGCGGCTGTACGAGGAAGTAGTTTCCACGCCCATCGTCGTCGAGGATGTATGCCATGTGTCTCTCCCTACAGCCCGTGTCGTGCGCGGAGCTCCGCGATGTCGATTGGTGTGAGCTCGATTCCGGTCGCCAGGTTCATACCAGAGCCCCGGAGCGGTACCTCCCGAGAGCCGAGGGATCCGAGCTCCGCGGATTCTATGTTAGCTCGCGTGAAGTCCCACACCTGTTCAGGAGTGACATTCGTTCCCATTGCCGCGTTATCTGCGGCGATTCCCGCCACGATATCTTCAGTGGTCCAGTTCTTCGAGGAGTCGATTATTTGGAGGTAGATGTCTTGAATCATCGCGTCTTCGACCGTGTTTCCGAAACCAGGTAGCGGGGTCTGGTCGCCAACGAGGGTCCCGACGCCGGAGGTTGCCAAGCTGTTCGAGATGATGTTGCCAATGATCACAGAGTGCTCGCGAGCATCCGAGACGAGCTGCTGACTTGGTGTGATCTCCCCTGGAGTGTGCCCCATCGAACTAGTAGGAGTCTGAATCCCGTTGGCTGGGTCGTCCATCAGAGCAATCGTCTCAGGAGAGATCAGGTACTCCAGGTTGAGATACCTGTTCAGGTCACGCTCATCGTCCGGAGTGATCCCCACGGACTCCAGGAACGCTTCGGTGTTCTCGGTCGATCCTGTACGAGTCTCGTGGTCACTGCGGGCGGCAGCAACCAATCCGGTGTTGAACTGGATCGCGGCCTGCTGCCTCGGGGAGAGTGCCTCGTACTCCTGCTGGGTCAACCCTGTCACATTCATCAGGGCACCAGACCTGCTGAAGTCGTCCCGCTGTCCGAACGTTGGGATCGAAGGGTTGCCCGTGCTCGGAGGGGGCACGGGAAGCCCTCGCTCCTGGGTAACGGGTGGACCGCCTCCCATCCGCCTCGTAGGGTTCAGCCCGATCAAGGGGGAGGCACCATTGTGCGTGTTGTACACATGGGTGTCGGTCCCTCTCGAAGGATTCGTATCCGGAAGCAGTTGCTCTTCCTGCTGTTGCTGCAGGTTTGCCTGCCATGTAGATCTGCCCTCAGCCAGACGATCTTCAGCAGTCGCGAACAGAGCACTGCGGAGAGCTTGCTCCCGTCCCGCCCGAGCAGCCTCCTCTACATACGTACGACCGGACCCGAAGGAGAGCTGCACAGGCTGGGGCGGAAGGAGCGGTGGCATCGGATTGCGCGGATCGTCATTCTGTTGCGTCGGCCTGGTCGCAGGATTTCGCATCGCCTTGGCCGGTGCAGCAGCAGCCTTTCGCATCGCCTTGGCCGAAGCAGCAGCAGGGCGGTCCCCAGAACGCGTGGGGAGCAGCCCGGTGAACTTGGGGACCACCGCCATGTCACACCCCCAGCCCGTCGATCTCGGTCACACCGTCGATCTCCGTCGCAGCCTCGACCGCCGCCTCCACGTACTCTGTCGGAATACCCGAGGAGAGGATAGAGAAGTACGAGGCGAGCCCGGCAAGAACCGGAGAGAGGAGGGCAGCGGCAGCCGTTGCGAAGAACAGCAACGGGTCTGGCTCCCGTACGAGTGTCACGATCGCAGCCGCCGAGATTCCGCCGGTAGGAATCGTGGCAGCGAACGACTGTGCGGTCGTCCTGATGAAACCCCGCTTGGCCGCAAAGTGTGCGGCTTCGGGAACGATCTTCTGGTCGTCCATGTCATGTCTCCTAGAGGAACTGCTTCTGGTCGTTGAGGTATTGCTGGAACGCCTTCTTCGTCTCCGGCCCGAATATGCCATCCACCCGGAACCCCGAGTACAAGCCCTTCGACTGGAGGAATCGCTGAAGTCCCTGGATCGTGTACCGACGAGGGTCCCCGTCAATGCGGAGTGGCTCCGGGTAGTATCCCAGGGAGCGCAGCCATTCCTGTACATCCATCCAGGTTCGGCGCCCGCCGATACCATCCCAGAGTTCGTTGTTCCGCCGCCCGATGTGGTGCATCAGGATCTGGAGCGCACCGTACGACAGCTTGCTGAAGTCGCAGTCCACGAGGAGTGCGGCATATGTCCGAGGGAATACACGGGATCCGTCCGGAGGATTGCTCCACGACTGCTCCTTGACCGACGGAGGTGCCGGAGTTGGCACGGGCGTCGGTGCAGGGGCCGGGGTGACCGGCTGCGGAAGTCCCTGCTTGCCCGCCTTCTTGCGGAGGTGGTCCATGAACTCACGCTCGTACTGGTTGTCCAGCGTCCGACCGAACGGGTCGTATCTGCGGCCAGGGTCCATACGCCCGTGCGTGGAGATGCCTGGCTTGCCAGCCACCACCTCCGCACGGGTGAGTATCCGATCGAGGGGAACTGTGATCTTGCGAGTCTCCTTCAGCCACTTCACAGCCTCCAGCACAGCGATAGCGAACTGCTCGTAGTACTGGTAGCGCTGCTCCTTGGTCATCCGAGGAAGGTCTTCGACCACCCAATTCACAGAGATGCCGATGGAATAGTTGTTCGAGGTTGTGTCGTGCCATGCCTCCATATTGAAGGGGAGCATTCGTACGATGGAGTCGCGGTCGGTGATGGTGTGGTAGGACGCCTGTCTGGTGGAGTCACGGGTGATCCACCGGGCGGTGTTCTCGGCACTGGTGTCTGAGCCGCTGAGATCGGAGATCCCCTGGACACAGTGCAGGATGATGGCACCCGTGGGGCGGCCACCATGCTTGGTCTTGCGCCGGGTGCTCCCGTACTGGCGCACCCGGTTCGCATTGTCGAGCAGGTAGTACATGTCTCCTCCTATGTCAGTTCAATCCTAAGCGTACCGCGTGTATCATCCCTGGCCCTCTGGCACGGTGCGGAACTTCGGGAAGAAGGGCGGTCGTGCCGGCGGGGGTGGTGGCTTGCCCGCCGAGATGTGAGCGTGCAGCATCAGGCTGTACTCCCGTTCGGAGGAGAGCTCGTCCTCCAGTCGGTCCACGCGCCGGTTCACGGCAGCCAGTGCGGTGTTCATCGACTCGACCGCCATGTTCAGACCGTCGATCTCGGCGCGCCGCTGTTCGATCACGTGGGATTCTTTCGTCCCCTTCCGGACGATGAGATACCCCAACAGCGTGACGAGCGGGAGGGCGATCGCGCCCAGGATGATGCCCCACTCACTCGCCTGCATCGGTACGCCCTTCCAGCACAGTGACGTTGTCGGTCATGCGGGTGGTGACCAGTGTGAGGACCGCGATCGCTCCATATGACCCGATGGTTGACTCCATCACGGTGCTACCGGGGTCGATGTAGGCCACCAGCGCGGACACGGCCACGGAGGCGTGCAGGGCGGCAGTGAGGGAGATGCCGACGAGCCGGGCGCGGACGGACCAGTAGGCGGCGAGCATGGCGATCCCGGCGATCAGCCACAGTGCCACGGTGATGGCGGGCGGGACGGCTCCGAGGGCCCCAACATGGTCGTAGTGACCCATGCCTCCGGTGGACCAGGCGCGGGCGCGTGCTAGGTCCAGGATGCCGAGGGTGAGGGAGACGGCGAGGGTGGGGCGTATCCGGGCGGTCATGTGATTTCCTCCCAGCCTGCCGGATACGAGTCCGGGCTCCACACGTTCGAGTCGATGAGCGACCGATACACCCTGCCCTCGAAGCTCACGATGTCGCCGGTCTGGTAGGCGTCGTGGGCGCCGGTCGGTTGCACCCACGCTGCCGGGGCGTCACCCTCGGTGACCTCGCGCCACCCGGATACGCCAGGCGCGTGTGCGTTCCATTCGATCAGCGACACCCAGGTCTTGCCGTCATGGGTGACAGTCGCGCCCTCACGGTAGGAGTCGTGCGCGCCCTGGGGTGCCTGCCACGGGTCGCCGTCCACACGCCCGATCGCTGCCGCGTAGTCGTCCGCGAGCTCGCGCATCGTCTCGGGGGCGCGTTCCAGCGCGGTCTGCCGCTCGTATGCGGCGGTGGCGTCGCGGACGATGATGGCGAGCTCCGCTGCGGTGTAGGTGGTGAAGTCCATGCAGTCCTCCTTATCTCTTGACTAGTCGCCAGCCCAGCGTGATGGTGAGCTGGGCGGCGGATGCGATCTGGAGGACGCGCACGTTCACGTTGGCCACGGAGCCGTGCCCGCCATGCGAGGTTGAGATGAACGTGAACCCGGACGACTGGAGCAGATATGCCTCGAAGCAGTAGCCTTCCGGAGGTGTGAACGGCCTCGGGAAGGTTGCGGTCGTTACGTAGACCGGGTTGTGGTTCTGCGCCCACGCCGGGATCGTCAGGGACACGACCCCGGTCGGACTCGACACGAGCTCCCACTCCTTCCATTCGCTCGCGTAGTTGTAGAACGTGCGCGCCCACACGAGCCCGAGTTGCCATTGGGTGTAGCGCTGGAATACGAAACCGCCGCCTTCGACATTGACCTCCAGCAGGCCAGCCGAGTACGCGCCCGTGTTGGGGTAGTTCGCGCCGCTCTCCGCGCCAGCGTCGCTGTGCTGGATCCACGCTCCCGGTGTCTTGTAGGTGTTCAGGTCCACGCCTGTGCCGAGCATCCCGGCTCGCGCGTTAGCCTTCCCGTCCAGAGCATCCTGTAGTCCGTAGACATCCGCCACCTCGTGCCCGTGCGCTGCGGGCGCATACTCCGAATGGGTGTGGGTGGTTGCCGCCTTTGCATCCAGGGCTGGCTGGAGTCCTATGACGTCCGAGATCGGGTGGGTGTGTACCGAGGGGGCCTTATCACCCAGTGAGGTTGTCAGGTCCGCCAGTGCCTGCACCAGCCCACCCACGTCCTGCAGGTCGTGTGCGTGCTGTGCGGGCGGGAAGACCAGTGGCTTGCCCACCAGCTCGCTCCACGTAGTGGCTCCGATTACGCTTGTGCCGAGGGCGAGCGGGGTGTTACGCAGGGTCACCTTGATCACGTTCATCTGGTCGAGCTGAACAGTGATCGTCTCGGACGGGATCGCTGCACCGTAAAAGTCGGTCACCGAACCGGCTTCGGTGTTCTGCACCAGCTTCACATCACCCTTGACGATCACGAACGAGTAGCCACGCGAACGGAGCGTGATCGTGAACTGGTATGTGCCTGGCTTCAGGTTCAGCTCCGTCGCCTGGATGCGGAACACACCATCAGTTGCAGGGATCTCGAGAAGTGCTTCGAGTGGATCGAGAGTGCCGAGAGTGAACGTCGCACTCAGATTGTCCCACGGCATCACGTTCCCGTGACGGTCATGCAGTTCGATCCGAAGAGAGAACGACTTACGTGCTTCCAGAGTGAGCACGGTAGCCTCGTAGGGAGAGTTCGATAGTTTCACCATCACTCCTTCTCCCACTGTCCATTGAGATACGTGAACGCCTTGAGCTGCTTCCGCTGCCCGTTCACGAACGTGTAGAGATCAAGTTGCTTCCGCACCCCACCCACGAATGTGTACATGCGCAACCCGGAGCCAGGTGCTATGCCTGTCATCTGCATCAGAGTTCCTGGCGACCATCCACCGCTGTTGGGCGTTGCGATCATGCGGACCCGCACGTATCGCGTCTGCCCAGGTTCGGCAAAGGTCAGGTCGGCGAACAGCTCTGTGGTGGTTCCGGTCAGGATCACGTTGTCGAAGTTCTTGTCGATGGCAACCTGGTACTCGTAGTGCATGAAGGTGGCGCCATTGGCACCACCAGCAGCCCAGTTCATCCGTGCCGAGGTGTCCGTGACGTTGCTGATCGTCGGAGCCGCCATGTCGTCCGGAACGTCCAGCAGGGTGCGGACAGACTTCCATGCACCCCAAGCACTCCATCCCGCCGAGTTCCATACAGAGGCTCGATAGTAGTAGAGCGTGTCTGCTGCTCTCTCAGAGATCGTCACGTCACCCCAGGAGCCTCGGGTCACGATGGAGGAGCCGGTCGAGGATGCCGAGGTGTTGTACTCCACCCGGACATTCGAGGGGGCCTCGCCTCCATTGTCCGAGACCACGAAGTTGGAGACTGTGAACGAGTTTCTGGCGATAGCATTGGTCGAGTAGTCACTGATGACAGGGATGGTGGCAAGTGTCTTACCACTGACAGCAGCCGACCAGTTGGACCAGCCGGCCCCGTTTCGTGCACGATATCGGAACCAGTAGGTTGTTCCTTTTGCAAGACCTCCTAGATCGAGAACATGTCCGTTGTGTGGCGTGGTGACTACTCCAGTAGTGAACGCAGAGTTAGTGGCCCGTTGGAACTGATACTCCACGATCGCAGAGCCGTTGTTGCCGGGGATTTTTCCATTCACACGGATGTTGCTGGAGGTGATGTGGCTCAGGGTCGGGGTAGCTGGAGTGTTCGGTGAGGAGGGGACTCGTGGCCCGATCCATGCTGTACCTGACGCAACAGAGGGTCCGGTGTCTCCTGGACCAATGTTGTTGATGGACAACGAAAAGTCCATCCGAGTATTGGCCCCGTAACTGACACTGCGCCACGAAGTATGGGGTCCACTAATAACCAACTCACGGATGCCAGAGAGGACGATGGACTTGTTGTTAGCCGAACCCGCGCCCCACGGGTCAGACCACGAGATCAGGTTGCTTGAGTCATCGACCGAGCCCTGGAGAATAACGAACTTGTAGGTGTACTGCACCCGTACACTCGACCCCGTACCAGGAGCATCCCACTGGAGAGAGATCCGTGAGTGCCATTTCGTAACACCTGATGTCGAGATGACCGGACCGTCAATATTCTGAGAAGGCATGTCTACTCCTGGTACACGAAGTAGAGGTGTCCGTCAGTTCCAGTTGTTGGAACCGACGAGACGATATGGACTGTGGACATCTCCGAGAGCAACTCAGTCTTCTGGATGAATGTTTCTGTGTTCTGCGCAGCCATCGTCCCCAGCGTGGGCTTGTCCAGGATTTCAGCATCGGACCCCGCCACGGCAGTCCAGCTCGGCTTCGTCTGAGAGACCTTCGCCCAGCTCCACGTCCCATCCCCGTTTGCTACAGGAGCCCAGCCAGCCGTCACACCTGTGGCGTCGATACCGACCGCACCCCAGATCCATGTGTCATCCCCGATGGCAACAGGCACTTCACCGGCTGCTCGACCTGTGGCATCCAGTGCGAACGCTCCGTTGCCGACGGGGAGCCACGCCATCGTATAGTTGCCACTGCCAGTCTTGGTGAGAACGTAACCAGCGTCCCCGCCTCCAGGAACATAGGCCACGGAATCCGGGTCGAACGATTCGATGGCGGCAATCACGTCATCACGAACATAGTTCATGCCGGGAGGAAGCTGCCCACCGACGAACACGTTGATCGAGTTCTGCCGACGGAGTTGCACAGTAAGGCTCTGTGGAGGTTGCACCAGAAGATACTGCGAGTCAATGGACGCCACCTCGGTGTTCTGCTCGATCACAAGCAAACCCTTGACGATCACACTCGAATAACCGTCCAGAGTCTGCAACACAATGGCGTACTCGTACTCTCCTGGCTTCTGGTTCAGAGTGGATGCCTGGATGTTGAACTGTGCGTACCCACTCTGAGGAGTGACCACTGCCTGCGCATCAGGACCAAGCATGTTTGAGGTGTCGCCGCTGATGTCGATGGGGTGCTTCTTGGCAACGATGGTCAAGGTGCAGCCAGAGAGGTCAGCCTCCTTGCCCTTCTCGTCGGTGATATGCACACCGAGCGCAAACGACTTGCGAGCCTCGACACGGATGATCGTCGCCGCATCTGGCGTGTTGCCGATGTATGCCACTGCTACCTCTTCTCACAAGAGAGGCGGCGTGCCAGACGGGTACCTGTCTGACACGCCGCCCCATCCTACTCAGCCGACCGGAGGGCCGGGGGGCGGACCCTCTTCCGGCATAGGTGCTCCCTCGGGCGGAGGTGCGCCCTCGGGAGGTACACCTTCTCCGCCGGCAGCGCCGAGCGCCTCCTGCAGAGCGTCGATACCGACACCTGCGAGCTCCTGAATCTGCATGAGCAGTTCGACGAGCTGTTCCATGTGTTCCTCCTACATCTCGTTGTGCGCGACGTCGCCGGTCTCCTGGATCGGCAGGCTGGCGTCGAGCGCAGTGGTGCTGTCGTAGGGCGAGTGGAACCACTCGGGCCGCGACTTGAGCGTGTCCACACCGGAGAGCGGGTAGGTGCTCGGAGCAACCGAGAGCTGGGCGCGAGCCGCAGCAACCATTGCCGCCACGTTGTTGAAGGAGTTATTCGCATCCGTGTACAGCGTGCCAGTGTAGGCGGTCTGGTCGCCAGTGATCGTGGCGTTGGCGAGGAACAGAGGCACGATACCCTCCGAGAGCTGGTCGATGGCCCAGGCGTCGTAGGCGATATCCTGGACGTACTCCGTGCCCTTGAAGCGGGTGCCGCCGTCTTCCTGACGCCGCTCCGAGAAGTGGTCGTACACCTGGATCGCGTTCTTGTACGCAGCGAGGCCGACGACCTGGCGGAGCGTACGACCAGCAGTTGCAGTGGTAGCGACCGGATCGACCACGAGGTTCGAGTCCGTGAACACACGGGGCAGGAACTCGGGGTGAATCTTCTGGAGCTTCCAGGAACCCTTGAGGGTGCCGAGGTAGCCAGCGGCATTCGCACCGGAGATGTCACCATCACGCAGGAGCTTAAACGCGGACTCGGTGCCCGCACCCTTGTCGATCAGATGGTTGATGAACGCGAGCTCCAGAGCGGATGTCACGAGCAGGAACCGCTCGCTGTTGCCGAAGTTCGAGTCGAACCAGTTGTCCGAGAACGTCAGCGTGAGCTGGTCGAGCGTACGGAGCGGGTCCGTCTCGTCAAGGTACATGCCCTTGATCGTGGCGAACGACGGCTGGATCTGGTTGTCATAATCCTCGCCAGGCTCCGCGATCCACTTGTAGTCACGGGCGTCCCCCGTGTGGGAGATCTTCGAAGCGTCCGCGGTGTACGGGCCCACGGTGTCAGCCGCGGTACGAGCCACGAGCTTGCCGGTCATGTGGCCGGAGATGGCCGCGAACAGGCAGTACTTGTCGTGGTCACGCAGAACCGTGGTCTGCATCTTGCGAGCCGTGTACTCGTTCGGAAGGTTCTTGATCGGCGAGTAGCGGAGCTGATCGTCGAAGACCGTGAACCCGAAGGAGCGGCGGCGGGACATCGAGTAGCGACGCCACTCGATCGGGGGGATGCCGTTCTTCCACTCGTCCGTGAACTCGGAACCCGAGTAGTGATCGGCACCGATGCGGGCGATGTCGGCATCCACGATGTAGTCGTCCACGCGGATGTCCGGCACCATGATGGACCGAGCATTCGGATTCATCTTGATGTCGTTGCCGGTGAACATGCCCGAGACCGGGGACATGATTCGGAAAGCCGTCGCCAGAGTGAACTGGTATTCAGTCAGGCTGTCCTTCTGGACTGGCGCTACCACGGTACTTCACCTCATTCTGTGTAGTGAGCCAGTCCTTCTGGCCCTGGCACTTATATCATCTGTCATGCTTGCAACGGTGTCACGGACGCTTGTTCAACCCCCGCAGCCGGAGGCGCAGATGACTCAGATGAGATACCTAGTTTCTGGAAAAGCTCGGTGTTCATCTGAGTCAGTGTCGCCACTTGTTCCTGTAGTTGCTGAACTGCAGAGGACATCGTTTCGTTGCTCTCGCTCAGTGTTCCGACCAGCTCACCGATCCCCTTCTCCAGTCCGTCCACCCGATCCTGGTAGCCCTGGATCTGGGAGGATGGTCCTTCTCGAAGGATCGCGGCGAGCTGGTCCGCGTGGTTCGACCCGGACATCTCCACCGTCTTCTCGATGATGAACTGCATGGCTGCCGCCGCCTTCATCAGGATCTCCGGGTCTTGTGTGGCCGCGAGTGCAGGCATCGCCTGCGAGAGCGGAACGAAGAGCTGACCGAGGAGACGGAGCTGCTTCTCCTCCTCCATCTCGACCAGAGAACCTGGCACACAGGCGACGGTGTACTCGATCGCCATGTCCTTCAGGTCGATCTTGAGCGACCCGTCGGGGTTGAACTCGTCCGGCGACATCCCGGCATCAATCAACGCCTGCCGGGTGTCCGCCTCAGGGATCAGCGTCTTGATGCCCTTCATCTCCGCGAAGTACATCGTGAGCGCGTACGAGCAGTACCGGGAGAAGAAGTTCTCCACCGACTTCTGGTAATTGTTCGTGGTGATGTCCACCATCGCTGCCTGAGCATCCACACCCTGCGGAGTGGCACTCATGCCCGAGCCGGCGGAGGCAGCCATCTGAGGGTCTGCCGCACCCACCAGGTTGATCATGTTGCCCTGGTTGGACTGGGCGATCGAGTTGTACTGGAGGAGAGTCTGGGTATTCGTCTCGAACGCCTCAACTCGTGCATTCGGATTCGGGATGTTCGTGTACTTGCCAGGGCTCATGTTCGGGATACCGTTCAGCCCGGTCCCGTAGCCCACGATGGTCGGGTTGATGTTCTTGTACCAGAGCTTCATGGCTCCGTTCAGCATCAGATCCTGGAACTCCTGACGCCCGAACACCAGTGAGATCTGGGACTTCCCGAGCGGCTGGAGAGGGTCCTTCTCAAGAACCAGCATCTGTACAGGGTGCCGCTTGAGGGGATCCTTGTTCTTCTCGATCCGCAGCAGCATCTTCTGGTGCGCATCGAATGTCAGGAACGGGTCGCCAGAGTTCGAGTACCACGTGATGATCTCGTAGCCTGACGGCATCGACTTGTGCTTCTTGTTCTGGTGGGGCACAGACTCCCGTTGACGCGGGGGCGGTGAGGAGTCAAGCAGTCGCTTGAGAGCGAGGATGTCCCATCCGTTCGTCTGGTTCCTGATGAGGGAGTGTACCTCCCCCTTTGTCAGGTAGCGACGCACGAAGATGTCGGTTGCCTTGCGTGCATCCTTCGCGCCCGGTTCAGGGAACACGTCCTGGTAGTGGATCACGTCGTACTCCACCACCCACGAGCCGTCTGCACGTTGCAGCAGGATCGGGCACACCGCCTCGAATCCGAGCGTGAAGGAGGACATCACCGAGGAGAACAGGTTCTGCTGCATGTCGTTCGAGTACAGCCCATCACCGATCACCATGTGCTTGAGCATGTGCTTGGCAAGAATGCCCTTCGGGGATGTCTTGTCGAACTCCGAGATGATCTCGACATTCGGGGTGTTCTGGACGACGTTGCGCGCGATACGTCGAACCATTCCCGCGATGTCACCGGAGGACACATTCGGAAGGTCGGGCTTCTGGGAGACCACCTCAGCATCCGCCATCGTCTCGTACTTCTCATAGTTCTGGGTTCGCCCGAGGTGCTCCCGCTTGTAGTCCTCGAACTTCTTCCACATGTTGTTAGCACACTCCGCAAGAGCGAAGTGTCCCAACGCACCTGTGCGTGGGTCCGTGATCCGAGGATCTTTGTACCAGTCGTCGAACTCCGTGACGGGATCGAACTCTGACTTCTTGCGCGCTACTGCCACTGGTTCAGCCTTCCTCGTTCGGACGCGAACCGCTCGCGTCGGATGTTCGCCCGCCGGATGATCGGGTTCGACGTGTTGATGTTGTACAGATCATCAGAGTGTGGTGCCCGTACGCGACGCGGGGTGTCGAACCGTGGCGGGTTGCCTCCGTAGTTCGGGACGTAGGTGGAGCCGTAGTAGCTGCCACCGTAACCACCGCCACCGTAGGAGCGACGAGACCAACCTGTACGCCTCGGGTAGTTCACCCAGCCGCGCCGACCGCCGCCGTTGTAGGAGCCGTACCCGGACTTGTCGAGGATGTCCTCAATGTTCTTCGACAGCTCCTCCAGAGACTTCGTGATCGAATCACCGATCTCCTGCTCAGTCGGGATCATCCACGAATCGTCGATCCGTTCCAGTGCACGCATTCCCGTGTTCAGTCGCACCGCCTCGTCGATCGAGTTGAGGCGTCCGTCGAGCGGGAGGTTCGCCTCTCCTGATGTGCGGTAGCGGCTTGGGAGGACGCCCATCAGATTAGTGAACAGGTAGTCCCGTTCCGCACCAATCGCATACGGCATCCCGTTGGGACCCATCACGTACCCGGTGTTGAGCTGGTTGTACCTCACCGTACTGGCGTATGGGATCTCCTGCGACCACAGGATCTCCGAGATCCCCACCCCGTAGGGCGAGTCGCCAGAACCCAGCCACACGTCCCACATGAGTTGCTCGGCCTGCTTCTGGGAGAGCCCAGCCATCATTCCCTGCGCCGTGAGCTCAGCCATCCACTTGTCCTGGATCGCCTGACGCATGTCGAGCGGGATGTACACACCCTCCAGAGCAGGAGAGTCGAACCCGATGGACCCGTTGTACAGCGACTGGAACACTCCGCGTGCCCCGGTCTCGGTCAGGAGTTCGGTGGTACGTCCGTAGCTCTCGGCATCCATCACCGTGAGCAACAGACCTTCCGCCTGCTCCATCGTCAGCTCGGGCTTCTCGATCACCCGCTGCTTCGCCACCATGTTGTTGCGCAGCGTGTCACCACTGAGCCCCTGCCCCGTCAGCAACGAGGTCGCCAGCGCGAGCGTGAAGCGAGACTCGGTGAGCTGGCGGAGTGTCGCCTCCTGCCACGTGTGGTTCACGTAGCCTGCCCGCACCTCGCCAGTCTCCGGGTCCACGAAGTTCGTTAGCGCATTCGTGGGGATGGGGTTGCCCAGCAGATCATACCGCTGCTCACCCTCACCATCCGTGAGAGGACGCTTCCACGGGTCACGATCGTAAGTGTCCTGGCCGACGTAGAGCATGTTGATGAAGCTGTTCTCGAACAGCATCCGCTCCAGTGTTCCGAGTGCCGAGACCATGAGCCCGTAGGATTCTGCGAGATCACGCGGAGAACCGGACTTGGCCGCGTCGTCAGCACTCGCCATCAACTCACCGAACATCGCCACCGAGTTGTCCCACATCGAAGCGTTGAACAGCGGCATTGCACCGATGGCATCCTGGAACCCCCAGATGATTTCACGTGGGTCGCCATTGTCGAAGAACCGCTCCATGCCGATGATCGGAGAGATGAACTGCTTGTAGATCCACGGCAGGTGGGCCATCGCCCGACCGTTCTCCCCGTTCTCCCCGTCCACCTTGAAGAAGGAGGAGAGACCGAAGGGGAGCCAGTCCAGATAGATCGTGTCCGCGTTGCGGAAGTCGTTCTGGATTCGACGGGGGTCGTAGAGGAACTGGCCTCCCGTCGTCTGTGCGGCACGGCGCCGGCGACGCTCCTCCTCATCCTCACCCGAGAGCCCGAGACCACCCGCAGCCAGCCCGAGGGCGAACAGCCCAGTGTGAGTGATCCCTCCCTGAATGAACATCTTGGACAGGTTGATGCCGTCGAGAGCGGTGGACATGTCGAACACCGCATCGGGATCATACTTCTCGCCCTTGATCAGAGCCTGGATGCGCCCGATCAGGCCCTTCTTGCGGCCCTCCACAAGAAACATAGTCGCCATGTTTGCGAAGCCCTGCATACCCGTCACCGTGGTCATCACGTTGAACAGGTAACCGGAGAAGATCGCCGGGATCTTGATCAGATGACCCGCCATACTGATAGGCCAGACGCCCGACTTTGTCAACGGCTCGTAGATGCCACGAAGAGCGAGGGATAGCACCGAGGGGCGGAGCGAGCGCAAGTTGGAGATCGTGTTCGATGCCGCAAGGTGGACGTCATGGAAGTTCTTCTGAATCCACGCAGGATCAGTGTGCATACCATCCACGATCTGCTGCACCGTGATCGGGCTGCCGAGATTCGCGAACTCCTCCAACACCTTTTCCATGTAGCGACGGGCCACTGCCTCCATTGGGAGGCCGTAGGTCGGGTCCTGCCACGAGGCGCCGAACTTGGCGTAGTTCGCAGTCCACCGTTCCAACCGACCAGCGTTGTTGAGCCGAGGCTGCTTGTACATCAGATCCTTGTAGATAATCTCCTTGAAGTCCTTGCGCAAGCCCATCTCCTGATAGAGCTCGCGCAGCGACTGAAGCTCTTCAGGGCTGTAACGGTTCACACCGGCCTTCTCAGCGGCTGTTCCGAGTAGCCCGGTGGACTGGCCCATGATGAGGTTCGTTGCCTCGTCCAGCACCATCCTGTTCATGTACTCCGGGACCGCCGACACCCACAGCAGCGGGTTCAGCAGCGCGTTACCGACGCGGAGGTTGGTGAGGATGCGCATGATCGCGGGCCCGTCCGCCGAATCCTCAATGAACCGGGCTCCGTTCTTTCGGAAGTTCCGCATCGTCACGTCAATCGGCATCGGAACTTTGTTCTCCTTGCGCCACTTGATACGAGCCTTCCGACGTTGTGCCAACACTGAACTGTCGGGGCGCTTGTCACGGTAACCGTCAGTGATACGGTCCAGTCCCATCAGTTGAGCAAAGGTTACTTGGTCTGCCTCGATCATCGCCGGATCACGCTGCACCCGATCCATCCGAGGATCGAGAGAGTGCAGCAGTCGATCCGTCTCGGGATCCATCATCTTCGCAGCCGTCAGCATGTCACGACTGACCGGAGGCCCCACCAGGGAATCAAGTGCATCCTGGAAGGTGTGCATGAATCCATCGGTAGCGAGGAGGAACATCGGGTCGAAGAGCGCGTGCTCGATCTGCCCGGTACCGAGTGCAACCTCCACCCAGCCCTTCCAGCTCACGACAGGTGTCTTCACACCAGGACCCTCTACGAGACGGAATCGAGGGCTGGCGCTACTATTCGCCTCGTACAGCATGGCGAGATCGTAGAGATGGATCTGGGGAACTTCGGCGCCGGCCGTTGGGAGCAACCCGTTGTCGAAGTTCCAGGCGATCTCCTCCAGCGTTTCCATCGCCCACTCGTAGTTGATCTTGCCCATCATCTTCGTCTTGCCGTTGCCGAGCTCGGCCTCGCCAAGCGGCATCCCAAGCATCTGACGAATCCAGTAGTCAAACACCATGCCCTGCTCGACCGTCAGCCCAACTCTCTGGGCGAGCTCGTTCCTACGAGCGAGGTAGGCGTCTTTCTGAGTGTCCTTCCACTTGTCGAACCCGATCTTGTGTCGGAAGGCTCCAACTGCTTCATAGGCCAGCTGCCGACGAGCCTGCTCTCCCGGACGCTCTCGCATGAACATCGGAGTCGAACCGTCGTGCGCGGTGTCATTCAGGAGCTCCCAGAACGATCCCTTCGAGATGCTGGAGCGCAAGCCCAAGAACCGGGACGTCTTCTCCAGCCCCTTCTCTGCTGCTGTCCGAGCACCGATCGCCTGCCACGCCATGTCGAGCGAGTGGCGTGACCAGTTCTGTGGACCAGACCTGGCGAACGCCTGAGCATCCAGCACCGGGTTGTCACCACTCGGGAAGACACGGGCGAACTGGAGGAAGCCTTCAAGCTGCACTCCCTCCGAGTTCACCATCGAGAAGGTGAAGTCGTCGTTCAGCCAGTATGCCTGGTTCCCCTGTCCTGCCTGATTGATCTGCCCGTTCATCCTTGCGATCATCTCGTGGGTCACCTTAGCGTCCCTTTGCAGAGCCTCCGTGAAGATGCGGGGCATGAACAGGGTCAGACTCTTCGGATCGATACGAACGTTCGGGTTGTTGAATCCGCCAGCCCGCATGATGTGGCTCGGGTCTGCCTGCGGGAGCAGCATGTACAGCACCGCTGCACGCCCGATCTTCGTCTGGACAGAGTCAGTTGAGCGGATGTTCAGGAACCGCTCGCGCCACGACTTATCCACGCCGATACCGAGCTCCTCAAGCCCCGCCGAGCGGATCACCATATCCAGCTGCTGATCGTAGTACGGAGCAGCCATCAGTTCCTTGACCACCGCGGGGCTCATGTGTTCGGCGTTCCGGTTGATGTGAGTGAGCGCCTGGTTCACGAGAGAGAACGCACGAGCTTGCCGCTCGGCATCGAGCTGGTGGTAGTCCACGTTGAAGAAGAACTTCACGAGATCAGGCACCAGGTCGATCCCGAAGAACGCGAAAGCATTCCGCAGGTTGTTCACCAGGCCGCCCGTGGACTCCTTCGAGAGTGCGGAGTGCAGATCAGAAACGAAATCAACTCCCACTCCGTTGGAGAACAGCTCATGGTCCGGGAGGAGCACCCGATCACCAGCAGGGGTGAGCACGTACTTCATCCCGTTCGCCTCGAGCTGGATCTTGTTCCCGAGCTGCTGGAGCGGGACCCGTAGCGAAATCCGCAGAGCGTACATGCTGTCCCTGTCGAACTCAACGACCTCACCCGTGTACGCCGTCGCATCAGGATTAGGCTCCGCAGAGTAGATCGCCACTCCCCGCGCAGGTCCGTCTTTCGTCAGAGACTTGGAAAGCTGTGCCTCGACAGAAAGAGGGGCCTTCATGGCGTGGCGGTACAGCAGAATCTGATCGTGCCTGTTCACCAGAGGAATGATGTCCCCGACACCGAACTGAGTTCCCTTGGCGGGGAGTCCCTCATCGTCTGCGTTCTCTACATACCGCTGGAGCGCATCACGCAGACTGACTGCCTCTGCCGAGGCATCATCCTTGATGTTGCTGAGTTCAAGGAGGTGGGCGAACTGCTTCGGCTCAAGCATCGTCTCGATCTCACGCTTCACCTTTGCCACCTGCTCCGGCCCACGGGGGCGACCAAAGCTCCCATAGGCGTTGACAGGAACGAGCCCAACCGGGAGCGCCACCGACTGACGTGGGTTCCTGGAGACCCAGTACGCCGCGTTCTCAGTAATGTGGAGCGGAGTTCTGTCGTTCGCCAGGAACGCCACCATTATGTTTCGCGCGTCTTCGGTATGTGTGGCAAGAAGCGTGGACTCACGAGCTCGCTGCGTCTGGTAGCGGCTGGTTTGCTGCACCGGCTGGTACAGGTGCCCGCTGCCAGCGACCTTGGTGTATCCGAGGCTTTGGAGGTGGCGCCCCAACATGTTACGTAGTTCGCGCGAACCTGTCAGGTCGGTCAGGGCGATGACCAGTCTCTGGCCGGCCAGCATAGTCAGTCGTTTGGAGGCAAGGTCGAACGCCTTCGCCGGGTCACTTAGCTTCTCCGTGAACTGCGCCAACCCGAAGTCCACGAGTTCACCTGGAGCCGCACGCTCGTGGAGCTTCGGCTCGAAGTACCCCTCCTCGTTTGGGTCGAGATTCATCTGGGTGATCACACCGGAGGTGACATCACCAGCCAGCTTCCCGCCCCAGAACTCCAGGTACTTCCATGCAGTCTCCTGTCCGGTGATAGTGGTTGCCTCCTCAAGATCCCGGAACAGGATTTGCGAGATCCTCTTGTCTGTCTCGCTCAGCGACCCGAGGAAGGGCATGAACGCCGCCAGATTGAACCCCGGAGTTTCCGTGTCCAGCGCCGTGGAGATCTCGGCTGCCACCGATGAGAGCTGCTTGGCAGCCTGCCCGTGGGTCCACTTCTCCTTGCGCGCCGCCAGAATGTTCATCTTGCGCGCATAGTCGTACTGGATCGACTTCTGGAGCTGACGCTTCTCCTTGCGAGTCTGGATCGGAGAGATAGTCAGACGCGACTGGAATGTGCGCTGTGCTGCCTGCGTGGAGAACAGGTCGCCGTTGGCGCGATTCCACCCCGGCACCCGATCCAGCATCTCTTGCGTGATGCCCTGATACCGCTTGATTGCAGACTCGTCCATCTCCAGGGACTCTTGAAGCACGCCCCGAGGACCCTGGTCTCCCGTCTCCCCCAGCATGGATCGCAATACCCGAACCGAGGGCTTCCACAGCTTCGCATCCGGCATGACATCAAGCAACGACTTGGGGGGCTTTCCCTGCTGCCAATTTTTACGCTGCCACGCAATGACTTCCTCGGCAGAGAGCAGCACCTCGCCACTCTTACCGGGGATCTCTCCCTTCTGGATCGTGCCCCGCACGAAGTGACGCATCTTGATGTCCTTGAGCACCGCGTTGAAGAACGTCGGATTCAGCACGCCATTACCAAGATCCAGGCTCATCATGGCGTTCGCCTTCTCCATCAGCATCTCGGAGAAGTCGGTGGCGAAGTTCTGTTCCATGTCACGCCGGGTATCCGCACTGAACGCAGTGCCCAAGGCGTACGCTAGCTCGCCCTTCTTGTTCGCCTGGAGCGCCTGCGTCTGCCCCATCGGAGACACCGAGCCGTGGACGAACCACAGCGTCGAGAGCAACGACTGCTGCATGTCGTCAGCGTCGAAACTCATCCCCTCGTAGAACACCGAGTGGTAGTAGCCCTCTCGAGCCGGCTGACTGTCCGGGTGCAGATAGTCGAGCTCCACCGCCAGGTCCTTCGGATCCACCCCAGCAGGAATCGCCGCCTCGACAGCACGACGCAACCCACGCAGAGTGATCACTCGGTAGCCCGACTTTGCCACGTCAGGGTAACCCTGCGCCTCCCGGCCCAGGCGAGGAATGCGGGGGGTCCACAGATCAGTGAGCACCTTCCCCGTCTTCCGGTTCACCAGTCGGGCGCCACGGGCGAAGCGGCCGTTCAGCAGCCCCACATAGGTCAGTACCCCTGGAACGGTTCCCTTCTCGGTGACGAGATCCGTCGTGAACTGACCCTCCTCCGCAGCAATCAAGGCCACCGGAACCACACCCTTGGAGACCGTTGCATCGAGCGTGTCCGTCCGGGTGGTACGAGTGGTTGCCGTCGTAAGCACCATCTGCCCGCGAGGAGAGATCCCCGTTGCTGCCACTCCGTCCGGAGCTGCCGAGGAGTCCAGCCGCTGCTGTGCCTCCAGCGATACCCGTGCAATGTCGAAGGTCCAGTCTCCCAGAGTGTCCTCGTTCAGGACCGTGTCCTTGATACGGGCACGGAGCTCCGACACCGTGCCCTCGATACGGTGCTCCCCGTAGTGGGCCAGGTGGAGATCACGCGCCGTCTGCGCAAAGGCACTCTTCGGGTCCAGGAAGTCCAGCAGGTATCCGAACGTCGGATCGAGATAGCGCCGCTGGAAGTCCTTGCCGAACACGAACTCCGGCACCGCCACTTCCTCCGCCTGATGAGAGGTGTGGGCCTCGATAAATCCGGCAGTCGCCGCATCCACCAACGTATCCCACATTGCCTTCTCGGTCTCGAGATGCGGGTGCAGCACCGGCACCGTCAGAACACTGTCACGAGGATTCAAAAGCGCCAGGATCACCTCTGTCGCCCACGGAGTCTTCGTCAGCATGGAACGGTGACGGACGAAGAAGTCCTTGATCTCCAGCTTCCGCTGGTCGATCTCGTCCTGAGATGCCGACCAGTCGATCGCCAACGTCGCACGGAACCGGGTGAAACTCGTGCTGTCAAGCAGAGTATCCAGCCGAGTCTCCAGGGTTCTTGAGAACTCCAGGATTGCCTCTGATCGCTCCAGATCCCCCTTTGCTGCTGTATCAATCGCTTGCTCTCGAAGCTCTTCCACTCTGTTCGCCAGCTCATCCTTGAACAGCTTCCGGGCTCTTTCACGATCCTCTGGCCGAACATTAACCAGGCCACTGCCTCGCCGCGACTCCAGCTCGTGCTGAAGCTCATCTCGCAGAGTCCGCAGACCAAGCTCACCATCATTGGAGTACACCGAACCGACCAGCCGAGCGATGTCCGCCATGTTCAGCATCATCGAATCAACCCGGTCCAAGTAGTCCCCCTCGGTGAGCGCATGCTCTGCCGTGGTGGTGTGTGACAGCAGGATGTCGCTCACCGCTCGTGAAGAAGCGAACAGCTCGCCGTACTTCTTCCCCTGGGCATCCAGCATCGACAGGTACGTGAACTTCGACTCCGTACTGTCTTTGAAGAACGGGTCGTACGTGCCGCTGTCCAACAGCTCCTTGAGCGAAGGCCCCGTCAGGAACTTCTGGGTCAGGTGTCCGGTCGGAGTCGTCTCGTAGGTGGAGGGAAAGAGGATCGCCCGCAGCATCGGACGTGCGTCCTTATTGGTCCTCCACAGCTCCAGGAACTTGCTCCGGTCCAGACGCTTCCAGTCGATCTGGGTTCCCTGCTCGTCCATGATGTCCATGTCGTCACGAGCAAGCGTCTGGGCATTCGTACTGAAGTCCTGCGCATCCACGGAAATCAACGTGTCCCGCAACCGCTCGTACGGGGTTGCGTAACCAGGAAGATCAGCGAGCGCCTGGTACGCGCCGTGAGCGGCGTACACCGTGGGCGTCGCACCCTTGTTGTGGGCCTGCCCGTAGAACGTCTTCATCGACCCGAGCAGCATCCGCCGAGTTGCCTCCGGCCCGAGCGAGGACAGCATCTGCGTCCCGAACTCGATGGCCCGGTCCAACTTGAGAAGCATCTGAGCATCTCCGTCGTTCGCACCAGACCCGAGACGATCCGCCGTATCCAGCGCTCGCATCAACTCGTTGTCAGCCTTGGCCGCCTTCCGCTCATCCCGCAACGCCTTCACCATCATGTCGGCTTTCTTCCGAAACACCATGATCGCATCGCGCTGCTCAGAGCCAGCCGACGTGGAAGACCAGCCACCGTTCGGCCGGTCCACATCGAACTCGGACACGTCCGTCACCCATGCCGCAAATGGCGCTTCATTCTTGGCACGGTGCGTCTTGTTCAGGTAGTCGATGAACGTGTCGAGATCGCTCGCCTCCTCCATTCGCCTGATGAAGTCCATCAATGCGAGCCCGCCATCGTTCTCGTACTTGAGCCGGTACATCACCCGGTGCACCCGGTTGGTCAGGCTCTGATAGGTACGCGCCTTGTCTCCGTCCTCCTCACCGTGCCGGGCACCCAGCGCGTGCCACCCGTTCATCACCGAGTTCCGCCAGTAATGCATCGCTGCCTGCTTCGGAGGAAGTGCCAGCATGTCATACACCCATGCCGCAACTCGCAGCTTCCCGTTGTCGTTCCTGAACGCCGCGTTCGCCTCAGCGTCCGGGATCAGGTCCAGCACAGAACGACCGAAATCAGGGTACGTCTGAAACACCCGAGCAACTGTCTCTGGGTCCGAGATGTCCCAGCCCATCTCAGTGAACAGGCGCTGGACGATCTCGAACGCCTTTTCGAGTGCCTCCTGGTACCTGTTGGAGCGAGCCTGAACCTCCTTGTGACGGGCGTTCCCCGCCTCCACCATTGCCTCCACGAGCACCCGGTAGGAGTTCATGTTCTTCAGTTGCGCCTCGGTGTACGGAGCATCCGTCTCGCCCTCCTGCCGCTCCTTGCCGTAGGAGACCGAACGGCGCATCCGCTGGGAGGTGAGCCGACGCCCCTGTTCGCTTTGCGCGGCGTACAGCCGTACGAACTGCTCCACTGTCAGGTGTGGTCCCAACTCCGAGGACGCGGGCCCCAGGACCTCGTACAGCGCGACGCCGCCCATCATCGCCACGAGTGCCTGGCTGTGCTGCCCCGGTCGGGTCAGCTTCTCCAGACTCCCCCACTTATCCTCCAGCTCCTGAGTGCCCACCTCAGCCTTGTCATGCATATCCGTCTTGATCGCCTGCCGCAACAGCAGCTGGAGCAGCGAGATCGGCCCCTTGGACCCCACCTTCAGCTCACCGTTGATGACGTCCAGGTCCGCCACCTGCATCTGGGCGAGCATCAGAATGTCCCGCTCCGGGGCCTTCGAGTCGCTCGCAATCCCCAGTAGATTCGACAGCACGTTTGTGGCAATGCTATCCCGAGAGCCTGCCGCCTCCAGCATCGAGGTTGCCCGATCCCGTGACTCGATCGAATAGAGCTCTTGGAGAGCCGCCAGCGCCTCATCGAGAGCACTTCGCTCGTTCCCCAGCACCGCCGCTTGCAGCACCGAGTAGTTCAGCTTCTGCATGGTACGGAACGGCGACCAGCCCGTGGTTCGCAGCATGAGGGTCTGTCCCTCCGTCGCCGCCTGATCCACCAGGATTCGATGCTGCTTCGAGGTCCGCTCCACCGGGTTGCTCAGAATGATGTCGCCTGGCTTGGTGCGTGCCGCGTGACTCGCGTTCCACGTCTGGAACCGCTGCAGCATCCGCTGGAACTGCTGATCGATCCAGAAGAACTCGTTCGAGACGTTCTTACGGGCGAACGCCCACAGCTCATCTCCCGCCACGTCCAGGAGGTCGGCCAGCAGCATCTCACGCGAATTCGGATTACCGACCTCCAGAGACTCCTTCAGTCGTTCAATCACATCGTGCAGCACCCTGTAGGGGATCACATTGAAGTACCGATTCCGCAGCTGCTTGATGAACGCGGCCTGAATCGCTGCCGCTTCCTCCGAAACCGTGTCGTTCGAGGACGCGAGCCCGTTCGCCAGGATCGCCAGCTCTGCCTTCTCGTAAGCACGAGTAGCAATGTTCACGGTCGCCCGGCCCTGCTTATCCGTCGCCGCACCCAGCAGCGGGCGGCCAGTCCGCAGATTCATGAACGTTTCCGCCGTCAGATGCACCTTGGCCTGGTGGACGATCTTGTCACCGTCATAGTCCCCGCCAATCGCCTGCAGCATCGCAGGGGACACCATCAGCATGGTGTCAGACTGCGTCCATGCCAGCTCATGGTCCACCAGCGGGACCACCAGCGGGTAGGAGCCAGCCTGGTCCTGGGGGTTACGGACGAACAGGACAGAGGCAGCGCGCATCAGGAGCAGCCTTGTGGAAGCAGAAGGCTGCTTTCCGTCCAGCACACCCTTCCGGAACGCGCCCCGCAGAATCTCGTTCACGCGCTTCACAGCCTTGCGGAACTCCTCGTGGTCGCCATCCTCGCGAGCCTTGTCCGCCTTGGCCTGAAGATCGGCCACCAGCCCGAGCAGTACCTTGCCCTGGTGGATCACCGAGCGCAGGTCCGTGATCTCCTCCGCCGCACCCTCGCGGCCATCCACCCGCTCCAGGAATGTGATCTGCTCTTCCATCCCCGCCAGGTTATTCTCCAGGATCTTCGTCACCTGAGCGAACGACCCCGTCACCTCATTGCCAGCCACCTCGGCGTCATTCGCGGCAGTGATCACGAACGACCCGTCAAGCCGAGGGCCTCCCTTCCGTGCCTCCGTAGCCGCAACCTTGAGAGCCGCATCATGTACCTTCTCGACACCCACCGTGCCAATCGCATACTTGGTGGACTGCTGCTCTTCCAGCTTCTCCAACGCGGTACGGAACACCTCCGCCTCGCCCGCAGAGAGGTTCGCCCACGCCTGCTGCGTGGACGCTGGAAGCTTGTCGAACTCCTCCCGAGGCAGCACGTCTTCCGGCTTCACATCCTCCGGCTGACCAATCGCATTCCATCGGGATAGCGCCGCCCTGGCGTACAACCGATCCCGCTGGTTCGGGTTGTAGCGAGGGTTCTCCCGCGTCCCGTAGTTCCGCAGTCGAGCGGACCCGAGCTGCATACCCACGCCCATCGCCGCACCCTGAAGAGACGCATCGAACGCCGCCTCCCAGTCGATCTCGGCATTGTGACTGACCGGCTCCAGCACCGCCTGGAGGAACTCCTCGTACCCCTCACCGAACCCCGTCACGAGGGAGGACACCCAGATACCCTGCCCGTCCGCCAGACGAGTGGCCGCACGGTAGTAGTCATCCGCGCTCACCACGTTCGATCCACGTAGGCGCGCGAGCCGCTGTGCACCCACCCGTGCCGACACCGCCGTCAGGAACTCGGATGGCGCCAGGATTGAGAGCTGCGTGGAGGCATGCTTCGACCCCTCGGCACCCGCGCCCCTTGCGAACCGCATCGTCCCGTCCGCGTTCCGGGTGAACAGCCGGCCACCCGCCTCGAGAATCTCCGGCTGCCCGGCGTTCCGGCGGTACTTGTTTATCAGCCCGCGCGCCGTTCCCAGCTGAAGCGCGTCGATCCCGATGGACCCGATCCCCGCCGCCGCACTCACAGGATCGAAGTTGCCCTCGTCATCCGTGAAGATGTTGTCGAACGTGCCGTGGTAGTCCGAGAACGAGTGCCCGCCAGTCGAAGCGAGCTGCGACACCGAGGAACCGATCTGCACCGACATCTGCGCCTGGTACGTGATCGCACCAGGTGCCGAGCTGAACAGGAGCGCCGCATCCCCGACACCCGCCACCAGCCCGAGGCCAGTCACCCACCACGGGCGACCCTTCCCATCCTCGTCCGTGACGTACCACTCGGAACGCCCATCTCCGATATCGCCCTGGTAGGCATCGTAGAGCCCATGTGTCAGGTTCGTGAGCGGCTGGGTGAACCGCCCCGCCAACCCAGCCCACCCCTGCACCTGAGTGGAGAGCCCGCCCCAGGTGCCGAACTCCTCGTACGCCATGTCCGTCTGAACCGCGGAGCGCGCCGCCTGATCCAGGATCTCGTCCTGGTTCATCACCGCCGACACACCGCCGCCGAGCGCACCCGCCAAGGCCCACCACGGACCGAACTTCGCCATCGTGATGGCACCACCCGCCGCACCACTGAGGAAGGTGAGCACCTCGTCCGTCGCCGAGCCCAGGAACCCCTGCTCCTCGAACTCCGTCTTCTTGGTCGAGACCGCATCCTCGTACTCACTCTGCGTACGGAACCGCGCCCAGTCACTCGACTCATGCTCGATCACGGCCTCGACTTCGCGCTCCACCGCGTGCAGGTCACCATTAGCCTGCGACTCGTACGCCTTGCGCCGAACCTCCGGGGAAAGCGTCAGATCCGCCAGGATCTGTGTCGCATCCGCACGGTTGTACTGCTGGTACAGGTTTCCCTTCCGCTCACCGTTCTCGTAGATGTCGCCGGCCTTCGTCGTCCGACCCTGAGCATCCGGTGCACCGTTGTACGTCACAATCCCGGTGAAGTCCCGCCGCTGGTACAGGGCGTGCAGGTTGTTCCGGGACGCCTCCTCCTCCTGCTGGCGGAAGAACGTGTCATAGAAAGGAGTGTTGTAGCCGTTCTCCGTCGAGCCCCACTGCCCGCCAGTTGGCCAGCGTGGTGCATTCCGCTCCTGCGTGAGCGCGTAATCAGCCCAGGTGAGTGCCTGTCCAGAGGAAAGCTGCCCTGTGGATGCCCGCGTGTTCCACCCAGGACCCGGTGCGCTGCCCCGAGAAGGGTCTTCCGCAATGCGCTCCTGCTGCTGATTCAGTCCAGCAGGACCAAAGCCCCCGGTAGACGCCCGAGTGTTCCACCCATCAGGACCAGTACTCACATGAACTCCTCGGAAAGACGGTTGCAATCGCTACGACAGATGCTACCGCACGACCGCTCCGATGCGTACTACCGCGCCCTTGAACACCTACACCCATGTGACACCGTGGTGCAGACCTTTCAGGTGTGACATTCCAGGGCAGATGTTCTCCTGCTGAGTCCCTACGACAGGAAACAGCCTTCCGATCCCGCTCCAGGTCTTTCTGGAGTTTCACTCTTCCCCACAGGTGAAACTAGCGAAACTTTTGTGGGAGCTTCCAATGATACAAATAAAACAAATAAAACAAACCTACTCCCCCCTATATACGTAGTATATATATATATATATGTAACGCGTGTCAGATTGAATTAGATGATGCATTAGTTTCAGTTGTTCCTTTTGGTAGGATATCATATTCTACCCGGATGCCACATTCGTGCCATTCGTAGCTTTTCACCACAGGAGGACCCCATGTCGCAGCCCACCACTTTCGCGTCGATGATCGACAGCATTGCGATTGCTGCAATGCAGAACGCGACAGACACGACTGCTGCCACTCGTGACCGTGTAGTTGACGACTACATGGAGGACATGGCGCTGAAGCGTGTCGAGAAGAAGGCTGTCATCCTTGACAAGTGCTACACCCTGTCTGAGAACATCAACAGGAGCAATTCTCATGCAAAGAAATACGCAGATATTTCCTTGCAGATTGCTGAAGAGCTTGTCAAGAACAAGTCCATTCGCAGGCCATAACGGCCTAACGAGAGAGCCCACTTCGGTGGGTTCTCTCTTTTTTCTTTCATGCCTTTCTGTTTTTATGCAGCTCGTGTACATGCGGACGACCAGACAACATCCAGTCTGGATCTTTCCCCTAGTCTCGTGACGCTTGCGCTCGGTACCCCGAGCGACCGGCATCACGAACGAGGACATGTACGTGTGCTCTTTTTTGTCAGAAGGCTTCAGCTCCCACGGCCTGTGCAGACGAACGAACGTACGACCTGTTTTATTTTTGTATTTGTTTCATTTCAACACACGCTGTGAATGCAACACTCCGGCTGGAGTGTACGTTCGGCTGAACGTGTCACACGGCTGTGTGACTGCAAGAGAGGTTTCCTTTTGGTAGGGGGGTAGAGAAAGTTTCTTTCATTTAGGGGTAAGTAGAGAGAGAGAGGAAGATCATGACTGAGACCTACTACGAAGCGATTAGCCAGGACCGCGGAGCAGTTGTCGCGCTTATCGGCGAGATCAATGCGTTGTCGTCCACCGCACGGGAAGCCGCACGGGTTGCCACATGGGATGCCGAACGGGGTCCCATGTGGGATGCCGCATATGATGCCGCACTAGATGCCGCACAAGATGCTGCACTGAATGCCGCACGGGCTGCCATGTGGGATATCCCATGGGAAGACGCATGGGAGGCCGTTCTAGCAACAGCCGTCCGTGACGTCATCAGCCCGGAGCATTACGTCACCCTCATGGCTCCGATGGAAGCGGCCCGCGCCGTCATGCTACGCGAACGCCCCCAATAAGAGGGCTCGGCGGGCTCTCGGGTGGACGCCTGCCAACGCCCCAACCTGGTCTCGAACATCTGTTCGAGATTACAGGTTGGGGCAGGTAGGGCAGGTTCACTACGTAACTCCCTATATACATGTTTTTTCCTATAGGGCACTTTCTGTACAAGAGCTGCCCTCCTGCCCTAAACTGCTAGAATCGTTGCAATATCAAGGCTCCTGCGTGGGGCAGGTACCTGCCCTATGGGGCAGCTACTACCTGCCCTAACCCAGGTGTTCAACATCCGATTAGGGCAGGTGTGCCTGCCCTATAGGGCAGGTACCTGCCCCAACTTTCAGGAGGTTTCATGTCAGTCGATCCAACCCCTTCTCAGCCCACAGCTGAGGAGTTCTCGGCGATGGTCCACGACCTCACCAACATGACCGATGGCGCAGTGCCGAGCTCCTCGCAGATGCGTGCCGCCCGTGTGCTGGCGACAACTGCGGCGTCCCGCCTGCGTCACATCTTCGGCACACCAACGGGGTGGCACTGGTGGGACGGAACGAGATGGAAGCCAGACGGCTCCAACCATGCACGTTCCGAGCTGTTCACCGTTGTGGAAAAGCATCTCCCCTCGCTCGTTCTGCTCGGTGTGCTTCCGAAGTCCACGGTGTCCGAACTCCAGCGCGACAACTCACAACGTGGGGCACTCGCCATCGCTTCCCACCTGTCAGAGTTCGCAACCGAACTCGACCAAGTGGATGCGCAACCAACGTTGCTCAACTGCACGAACGGAACACTCGATCTCGAGACGTTCCAGCTTCGTCCACATGATCCGGGTGACCTGCTCACTCAGGTCACATCCACGGAGTACGACCCTGCAGCAACGAGTCCACTCTGGACCGCGTTCCTGGACGTCGCTCTGCCGGACGTGGAGGTGCGTGAGTACCTGCAACGCCTCATTGGCTACAGCCTGCTCGGGGTTGTCACCCATCACGTCTTCCCGATCCTGATCGGTGAGGGAGGCAACGGCAAGGGAACGTTCTACGAGACGATCATGCACGTGCTCGGAGACTACGCAGCTCCCTTCGATCCATCGCTCCTCCTCATGACGAGGAACGACTTCAAGAGTGCGAACGCTCCAGCACCAGCACTCCTCGGTCTCAAGGGCAAACGCTTCGTCGTAACCTCCGAGACCGCAGAGAATGCCAAGCTCGCCACGGACAAGATGAAGTTCTATACCGGAGGCGACACGATGGTGGCACGTGGCATGTATGCCAAGGCCGACACCACGTGGCAGCCCACTCACACGATGTTCATGATCACCAACCACGAGCCGCAACTGTCAGCCGACGATGCGGCAGCGTGGCAGAGGATCACGACCATCCCGTTCAACATCAAGATCCGTGGAACCAAGCTCGAGATCCCCGGCTTCACCATCCAGCTCAGGCAGGCAGCACCTGCTGTTCTCGCCTGGGCTGTCGAGGGGCTCAAGCAGTTCTACGAGATCGGCCTCGCACCACCCGAACAGGTGGTCGCACGTACCGAGTCCTACCATGCCCGTGTCGATCACATCGCCACGTACATGAAGACTCGCCTCATACCTGCTCCACCTACGGAGCGGGTGCCACGCACGGACATCTGGAACGACTGGCTCGTCTGGGCCCGTGCAGAAGACGTAGATCCCGGACGACAGTCCGACTTCTACGCCAAGATCACTCGTGAGTTCACACCATCCAAGCACTCAGGTGTCCGAGTGTTCACGGGTGTTCGCCTCGTTCTCGATTCATTCGAGCAGAGCGAGGAGCACGAAGAATCCATCCACAACACAGAGGAGTAACCCATGTCCACACCGGACCTCGCGTACATCGCATTCGCCCTCATGACCCTGGC
>CAYVBA010000003.1:0-6577 GCA_964448475.1 uncultured Coriobacteriales bacterium | reverse complement strand
CCGACCATCCACCCGTCCCACCAGACCATGTTCGAGAAGCTTGGTGCGCCCACCAATCTTCTCGAATGGGTCGAGTGGTACCACGAGTACCGCATGAACCGGGGCATCCCGAAGTGCGGACTGCTGCCCGCCGTCGCTCTCGACCTGCGTCCCCGTACATCCGTCACCTTCGTGGAGATGGACGACAGGGAACCCACGCCGGGAGAGCTCACCGAGATTGAACTGGAGGAGCTGTTCGCATGAGCAACGCCAGCATCCGGTTCACCCACCACGCGCTCGACACGATGGAGCGTCGTGATGTCAGTGCCGCCGAGGTACTGCACACCATCGTCCAGCACGAGAAGAGGTACCACTCCCCATCCCACCGGGGCACGCCCACGCCGTACGCCTACGTGTACCAGCGTGGCCCGCTGTCCGTGGTAGTGGATGAGTCCTGTGAGTACCTCCTCGTGGTCACGGTGCTGCTCAACGCAAAGCACCGCTGGACTGACGAGGAGGTAGCCAGCAGACCGCGTGAGCAGGTCAGCTAGGCCACCCCACACACGTGGGGGTGCAGGGGCTTAGCCAGCCTCCTGTGCCCTCACACGGGGCAGATGAGTCACCGGAAGGGCTGACACCACCTGACTCATCTGCCCCTGTTGTCCCAGGGAAAGTCCCTGGTTGCCACAGAAAGGATGCATCCGATGGCAGAGAAGAAGACCGAAACCAAGAAGCGCAAGCCCGCGCGTACCATCGAGCAGCAGATCGCTGACCTCCAGGCCAAGCAGGAGGCGATCAACGAGAAGCGTGCGGCTTCGCTCGCCGCTCGCCACTTCTCCTTCACGGAGCAGCTTGAACGTGCAGAGGCCCGTGTCGCTGCGA
This sequence comes from uncultured Coriobacteriales bacterium, assembly GCA_964448475.1. Classification (GTDB taxonomy): domain Bacteria; phylum Actinomycetota; class Coriobacteriia; order Coriobacteriales; family CAYVBA01; genus CAYVBA01. The sequence goes on along the minus strand of CAYVBA010000003.1, from coordinate 5,716 downwards.
TCAAGGAGAACATCGCCCTTCTCGTTGAGGAGGCGAAGGAGCTCGGCGTCGAACTCGGTGAGGCGACCGAGGCTGAGACCGTCGAAGTCGAGGAGACCGAAGAGGTCTGACCACACACAAAGCGCAGCCCCTGTACGGTCGTCTCTATTTCCGTACAGGGGCTGCACCTGTCTACATCAGGAAAGGTTCCCGAATGATGACCAAGGTATCAGCAGACCTGGCTATCAGCCAAACTCTCGACGATCTCGCAGGGTTGCCTGCGTTCGTTACAGGTTCCTCGGTTGCTGCGTCCATCTACGACAAGCCCGATGCGTACACGGACGTCGACGTGTTCGTGCCGAACCCCGGCGTGTACTTCGCGTGTGTCCAGCGCCTCCTGGGGGAGGGATACTCTCTCGAGTCTGACAAGTTCGAGAAGATGTGGCGCCGGCACCTGAGCTACGGGTTCAACAAGTGGCACACCAACTCCATGAAGGTGCTCAACGACCTCAGTGGAACCGAGGTCAACATCATCTACAAGAAGGTGGATGGTCACGAGACCACCCAGCTCTCGCAGGTGTTGGAGTCCTTCGACTACGGTCTCCTGGCCGTCGGCTTTGAGGCTGCCACCCGCAGGTTCCATGACATGCGGACGTACTTCTTCGGCCCTGGTGCTGATGATGGACGTGCGCTCCCGCTCCTGCCGTATCGGGAGGACTCGATCTCTCAGGGGTTCATGTCCCAGCACATCATGCTGCGGATGCCGGGGCGCTACGCCCGCTACGCTCACACCTACGGGTACGATCTCTCACTGGTAAAGCCTGTCTTGGTCCAGGGGTACGCCGCGTATGCTGCGTACAAGTCGAACCGGAGCAAGGCGGAGGACATTCAGTTGGGTCAGATCGCCGCAGCGTTGGGGGCACACATCGAGCTGGACCAGTTCGACGAACTGCTCCAGTTCGAGAAGACACTGCCCGTTGCCGACGGGATTGACATGATCATGGCAGGTCTCGAATGAGTATCTGCATCCGTCGCAACTGCACCGAACCAGCAACCAATGGTCTGCTGTGTCTCGACCATCAGCCCGCCGCCCTCCGTGAGGAGGAGATGGTGCGTGCTGCATCGGTTCCGTCTGCTGCTGTCCTCCTGAAGAGGGCGATGCAGGCGGGACTCATCGCTCCGACCACCTCCTATGTGGCGGTGGCCTTAGCATCATGAACCACCCGTTCTCCAATAGAATGGGTGTGCTGGTAACAGGGTACTCAACCAGGAAAGAAGGATCACATGTCCAACTTCACCACTACCGCTCTCGCCAACGAGTTCTTCCTCGTCGAGGGCACTGACAATCGTGGCAAGTACGGAGAGTGCATCGTCGACGGCGGCGAGTGGCTCGAGATCAAGCGGGCGCTCGGAACGGATACTGCCAAGGAGCAGCTCAATGCTGCGGTCGAGGAGTTCTTCAAGCCCCTCGTCGAGGCAGCCGATGCGTTCGCCGCAGCCAAGACTCCGACCATGGACGCGCTCTCGACGATCGTCCTCAGCGAGGGCACCACGGGCGAGCCTGCTCGTGAGCGTGAGGTCGTCCACCTCAATCGAGACTCGCAGATCCTGCGTGCGATCGAGGAGGGTGCAACCGACCGCCTGCTGTGGGTGGACGGCACGCTCGTGATCACGGCTGCTCCGGCCGAGATCCCTATGCCGGAGGTCGTCGAGAACAACCCTCCGTTCTGACGTGACAACGAGTAAATCGTCGGCCCTGCACTCATCTGGTGCAGGGCCGACGAGCCCATCCAAACGCAACCACGTTTCATTCAGCGGGATGCTCCACCTCGTGGATGAGGAGCCGGTGCTCCCCCACGATACGCAGTACTTTCCGTTCGTTCCGAGTTATCTTCGTCCTGATGTTCCTGTTCTGCCCGAGGATTTCCTCGAAGAGATGGGGTCTGCGTGGCACTTGGAGCAGTTCGTCACCGGATATATCGCCAGGAGTCATACTTTCTGGGGGTATTACGTGTTCACCTCAGGCTATGGGAACACGTCCTACTCGGACATCTTCCCTATCAAATCCAAATCCACATCCAAGGAGGTAGCTCCGACCATGTTGGAGAAGCTGCTCAAGTTGTACAGCATGTACATGGCGACGGGTGTCACCAGCCCGATGCCTCACTTCGTTGGGCCTCCCGGTTCCGGGAAGTCCACCGTGTTCCAGCAACTTGCCGACCTGCTCGGCGTGAAGCTGCACGTCATCAACGTCTCTCGTATCTCACCTCTGGCACTCGAAGGTCTTGAGATGCCTGACCAAGACAACGAGAGACTTCGGCTGCTGCTGTCCCAGATGTGGACACAGGCAGAAGAGGGTGACATCTATCTGTTCGATGAGTTCCTGCGTGGATTCCCCGAGGTGTACAACGGTCTGCTCGACATCTTCACGGCACGTGAGGTGGCGGGCTACAAGTTGCCACGGGTGTTCATCGCTGGTGCGTCCAACTCCGTGGTCACCTACGACGGTGCGTTGGAGGACAGGCTCCTGCACATTCCGGTCGCTGATCCTCGTAAGCAGAAGGCCGAGAACACCCGTCTCATGAAGCTGCTGGAAGAGCAGCTCGGGCTACTGCCAGAGATGACACTCTCGTGGGAGATGCAGACCCTCATGGCGAAGGAGGTCCACCCGACCTTCGAGCTGTTGGACCAGTTCACCAAGAAGGGCATCCGTGGCAGAGGCACTCAGATCGAGGGCACCTCGCTACGTAAGCTGATCGGACAGGCGAAGCTGCGGGAGGTTCACTCCACGCATCTGCGCCAGTTGATCGAGGCGAACAACCAGAAGGCCATGTATCTCGGCAAGCCACAGTACGTCCTGCTGCTCAGCGGCAAGAATGTGCTGCGGGGCTACGAGTCACAGGCCGAGGAGCTGGTGGGGAATCCACAGCTCACTCCGCTCCAGGCGCAGAACCTGGAACTGAATCTCCAACTCATCCAGATGGAGAAGATCAAGCAAGACAACACAGAGGAGGAGGAAGAGAATGACGACGACTGATGCACCGCTCACCCGTGCACAGGTTGACCAGTCGGTTCGACTGATCAATGTCGCAGGCTACTCGATCTCGGAGAAGGCCCTGAAGGGTCTGCTGCCTGATATCGAGACAGCACTGTTCTTCGCCAAGGCGTACCGGATGGACTACGAGGAGCTCAGCAAGTTGCTGTACCTGCTGTTCCAGACGGATGTCATCGAGGCACTGCTCGGTGAAGCACACGTGCACAGCGCGGAGCTCCAGGACTACATCGTGGATGTGGTGCCGGAGGATGTGCAGGCCAAGTACGGGGTGTGGCACTTCGACAAGGACAAGGCTGCGCCGGACACGGACCTGTTGGTCAAGGTGTTCGAGCAGGCCACGGTCGAGGTGGCAGACTCCATCCAGAATGTCGTGGACAAGCTGGGTCAGGTGCTGGAGTCCTTCCCGTCGAAGTACGGGGAGATGACCTTCAGCCACCTGCTCAAGCTGAACCGGCAGTACAACGCGATCGGCACGTACGAGGCGGAGGTCCTCCACAAGAGGACGCCTCCTCGTCTGGTGATCCTGGACGTGTCGGGGTCGATGACCTCCGAGACGGTGGCTCGTATCGTGGAGCCGGTCGTGGCTCTCGCCTACGAGATCAACGCCCACATGGCCATCGTGTCGAACACGGCAACGCTGTGGGAGCCAGGCACCTTCGGTGTCGATGACATCCTGGTTGCTGCGGAGTACGGAGGCACGCACTACGAGAAGCTAGCCCCCATCTTTGATGAGGACTGGGAGACCGTGGTGACGATTGCGGACTACGATTCCGCTGCTTCGGCACGAGAGTACCTGCGTCAAGAATGCACTGGCTCTGTGGGCCAGGTGCTCGACATCTCCCTGGTGAACCAGCCGACCTACCTCTCCGAGTGTGTGGGTCAGCTCGCCAAGGAGGTTACCCCGTTGCTGGTTGGCACGGGGTACTACGTCCTCCGTAACTAGACGGAGGCCGAGAGGGTGGCAGGATTCCAGGAAAAAAAATCCTGAGAATCCTGCCACTTCCACAAGAAGAACACGAGTAGCAAGGAGCAACAAGTATGGCAACTGTCAATCCTCAGAACGTGGTCGTGCGTGGACGTCTGTCGTTCCCGTCGTTCACCATGCAGCAGGCTCTCGCTCTGAACGAGCGTGGCCGGGCGCAGTACAAGAAGACCGCTGACAAGGTGCGGCCCAGCTTCTCCCTCGTGGTGGAGCAGGCGGCGCTCGACAAGCTCATCACCCACTTGGTTGATGTGCTGCTCCCGTGGAGCGAGGCGCAGTTCGCAGCGGGTGAGAAGGGTGGTCTGGAGCCCAAGCTCGTAGCCAAGCTCAAGAAGATCATCGACGCGGGTGACTGGGAGGATACCCCGGTGCTCGGTCTGATCAAGCCGGTGCATGAGAAGACGGTGCCGCTCGCTCCCGAGGGTGTGGCAACTGTCAAGGTGAACGGCTACGCCGGTACCGACATCATCCAGAAGGCCATCGTGCGGGAGCTGGACGAACTCCAGAACCCGCTCGACGACATCATCATTCCGTCTCGCGGGAAGATCATGCCGATCGAGGACACGAAGCTGGAGCTGTACCCCGGTTCCATCGTCTCCACGGAGATCAACCTGTTCCCGTTCGAGACCTCCGGCCAGCCGGGGATCACGGGCACGGCATCCACTGCGGTGCTCGTGGGTGACGCGGAGCGCTTCGGTGGTGGCGGTGCGCTGGACGAGGACTCCATTTTCATGGACCTCGAGAACTAGCACAGGCTGAGGAGGGGTGGGCAGAGACATCTTGCTCACCCCTCCTCTTGTACAAGGAGGACTGATGTCCGCGCGTTACATGATCTCGGTGACGACAACGTTCAACGATGTCGTCCTGGTGATGGACAATCTCACCAAGCCAGAGGTCAGGAGCTGGGTTCAGTCGTTCCTGTCTGACCCCAAGTACCTGACCATCCACATCCAACTGAAGGAGGGTTCCGATGCCTGAACGATTCAGTGCGTCCGTGGCGTCCCGCCACCTCTCGTGCCATGCCAGTGCAAACCTGGACCTGGCAATACCTGGGTGGACTCCGCCGGACAACGCCGGGGACACCAAGGCCAGCATCAAGGGTACCGACATCCACAAGCTCCTAGAGGATGCGGCAGCGTACACCCCGCGTGAGATGCAGGGGATCGCGGAAGCGATGGCCTACGTTGCAGCACTAAGACAAAAGCGGCGGTTCACCATCCTGACCGAGGCCACCTCGGAGGGCTGGTGGTTCGACGTGCCGCAGAAGCCGAAGACCACGGCAGATGTAGTGCTGTACGTTCAGGACGAGTTGCACATCGTGGACTACAAGTTCGGGAAGATCCCCGTCGAAGTCCAAGGCAACACGCAGGGGATGTACTACTCGCTCGCCTTCCTGCCGTTGGCACCGAAGGTGAAGGGTGTGCATTTCCACATCGTCCAGCCGTTCGCCAACAACATCGACTCCACGTTCTTCACGACAGTGGAGTTGGAGCAGTTCCGTCTCGACTGCCTTGCAGCAGAGAAGGAAATCCAGGCAGGGTCCACAGTGTTCCAGCCGTCGGATGCCTGTATGTTCTGCCCAGCGAATCCGCACACTCGCGGAGCCAAGGGAACTCCAAAGTGCCCGGCAATGATGCAGCTCCTTTATCCGGTGAAGCCACTGGATGAGGATGCCATCTTCGACGAGCTCAACAGTTAGG
>CAYVBA010000002.1:0-53466 GCA_964448475.1 uncultured Coriobacteriales bacterium | reverse complement strand
CGAACGCTTGCGGATATCCGCTGAGTGCACAGCGGAACGATCGAAGCAGCGTCATGTGCTGCGGTTTTCCCGGAGTCGTCATGGGAGATCGTATCCTGCGCTCTCGAGGATCCCGCGCTCGCGGGACTCCATCTCCTCCGCTTCGGCGTCCTCGATATGGTCGTGACCGAGAAGATGCAGCACGCCATGCACGATCAGGAGCGCGAACTCCTCCTGTGGTGTGGTTCCGTACTCCTCCATCTGCTCGAGGGCGACCTCAGGTGAGATGATGACGTCACCTATGAGGACGCCTCGTCCATCAGGACGGTCGACCCAGGGATCGTCCAGTTCGAACGAGAGGACATCCGTCGGTCCGGGCTTCCCTCGGTACGTGGAGTTGAGCTCGGAGATCTCAGCCTTGTCCACGAACGCGATCGATACTTCCAGATCGGGATCGGCCCCTTCGTGGTCGAGTGTCGCGCTCACGAGAGCAGCGATCTCCTCATCCGTGAGTTCGACGGTTCCGGACCTGCGATCGATCGAGACACCCATGGCTACTCCTCATGACCTCCGTCGTAGTTCTCGTACGCGGTGACGATCTTAGAGACGAGCGAATGCCTGACGACGTCCTTGGCTGAAAGATCCACGAACGCGATATCCTCGATACCGTCGAGGACCGCTCTGATCCTTTCGAGGCCCGAACGTCCACTGAGGTCGGTCTGCGTCCTGTCTCCCGTGATGACGATCTTGCTTCCGAACCCGAGACGCGTCAGGAACATCTTCATCTGCTCCGGCGTGGTGTTCTGAGCTTCGTCGAGGATTACGAACGCGTCGTTGAGCGTACGGCCTCTCATGAACGCCAGCGGTGCGATCTCTATGACACCTTGCTCGATGAGCGCATTGCCCTTCTCCATGTCCGTCATGTCGAAGAGCGCGTCGTAGAGCGGCCTGATGTAAGGATCCACCTTCTCCTGGAGCGTTCCGGGCAGGAACCCGAGACTCTCCCCTGCCTCCACGACGGGTCGCGTGAGCACGATACGCCCTACCGTCTTACGCTTGAGCGCAGCCACGGCCATGGCCATAGCGAGGTAGGTCTTGCCGGTACCCGCCGGACCTATGCCGAAGGTGATGGTGTTCTTCCTGATGGCTTCGATATACGATTTCTGTCCGCTGGTACGAGGCCTGATGGCCCGTCCACGGTACGTGAGCAGGATGTCATCGCGCAGGTCCGCGCTCAGGTGATCGCCCACCTGGAGGTGATCGATGGTCCGCGAAACGTACTCACGGGTGATGAGCTCATCGCGTTCCGCCATCTGCAATAGGTCCGCGAAGAGCGAGCTGAGCGCCTGCACCTCGATAGCATCTCCGGAGACGATGATCTGGTCCCCCCGGACGGTGATGGTCGCATGATAGCGGGACTCTATCTCGCGGAGGATCTCATCCCCCACGCCGAGCAGCGACGTCATGTTCACCGTCGCCGGAACCGTGAGCTTCACATTGGACTGTTCCAATACGCCTCCTCGTGGGATCGCCGGACCCGTTCCACTATAGCAAGCCAGCCGCTCCATCGATCGAACGTGCCACCCGTCCACGCAGATTCCCCGCTGGATCGACGTGCGAGAACTCCATACGCACCATCATCCCCGCCTCGAGGAGCTCTTCTTCGGGGGCTAGAAGGACCGTATGATACGAACCGGTCGTTCCGCGGTCGCCCGATTCCATCACGACGAGCTCGGTGGTTCCCACACGTCGAGCGGCATCGGCACGGCGGAGCCGGTCCGAGAGGTCGCGGAGTTCAGCGGCTCGCTCATCTATGATCCGCTGAGTGATCCGACCTTCCATCTCCGCTGCAGGAGTGGTCTCCCGTGGTGAGAACTTGAACACGTGGATCCGCGAGAACGCCGCATCCTGCGAAACGCGGAGCGTGGATGCGTGATCCTCTTCCTTCTCGCCCGGAAAACCAGCGATGATATCCGTGGTGATCGCGATGGAAGGCACCGCATGACGCAAACGCTCGACAAGGGCCATGAAATCCGCACTGTCGTAGCGACGCGCCATGGAGGCGAGGATCGTATCGCTTCCCGATTGGAGGGGCAGGTGCAGATGAGGGCAGATGCGGTCGGGCTCAGTGGCCATGAGTCCGATGAGGTCATCGGTGATGCTCGGGGGCTCGATGGATGAGAGGCGGAGGCGCCCTCGGTCGGTGTTGGCGAGGATGCGGCTCATGAGACCAGCGAGATCCACAGGCCTACCGCCGACCGTACTCGCGTAGTTGCCGAGGTCGATCCCGGTGAGGACGATCTCGGGGATACCAGCCGCGAACGCCTCCGTGACATCTCGGATGATGGCCTCGGCGTCCATCGAATGTGCTGCACCGCGTGCCTTCCACACGATGCAGTACGTGCACCTGTTGTCGCAACCATCCTGGATCTTGACACCGAGCCGCGAGCGACCGTGATAACTGGTGGTCGAATTCGGATCGTCGACGGCGGAGACGGGTATGGCCGTACCGAGGTCACTTACGAGCTCGAGCGCATAGGATGCCACACCGCTCTTGTTCTCCATGACGACCACGCGTTCTCCGAGAGCGTCGTACACGTCCGGAGAGAGATTGGACGCGCAGCCGGACACGATGACAGCAGGTCCGTGAGGCAGGTCGTGCATCCGCCGGACCGTCTTTCGCGTCTTCTTCTCAGCCATACCGGTCACCGCGCAGGTGTTGATGATGATGACTCGTGCTTCCGACGGTTCGGTGAGGACGGCTCCGAGAGCTTCGAGTTCCGCCTCCATCGTGTCGGCTTCGACCCTGTTCACGCGGCAACCCAGATTGACGACGGCCGCTGTGAACGGGCGAGCTGCATCTCTCACGAAAGCGCGTCCTTGAACTTCTGGAACGCGCTCCGACGATCCGCTACGTCGTCCCCGAAGAGCTCGGCCAGCTGCTCCATGAGTTCGCGCTGCTCATCGGTGAGCTTACGAGGAACGATGACTTCGAGATGGAGGTGCAGGTCTCCTCTCGTGTCCGTCCCGCGTCGCGGCATACCGGCGCCCTTCACACGGATCACCTGGTTGTACTGAGCTCCGGCGGGGACTTCCACTGAGACCTTCTCGCCCTCGAGGATGCCGTCGACTTCTACATCAGCGCCCAGAGCAGCTTGGGTGATGCTGATGGAGTGCTTCGTATGCAGGTCATCGCCATCGCGGACGAATCGGTCGTGGTCGGCGATGCGGACCGTGATGATGAGGTTTCCGGGCTCCGCACCGTTCATGCCGGCTTCACCGTAGCCCGTGACCCGGAGGTTCTGTCCGTCCCTCACACCCGCCGGCACGTCAACCGTGATGCGCTCCCGGTCGGGTGCTCGGCCTTGGCCTTCGCATTCAGGGCAGGGGTTCTCTATGGTCTGACCCATGCCGCGGCAATCAGGACAGGTGCGCTGTGTCTGCATCTGCCCGAAGAGGGTGTTCTGCGTGGATACGACGCGACCTGCTCCGCCGCAGGTAGGACACGTGACGACCTTACCATCAGATCCGAGGCCATCACCACCGCATTCATCGCACGGGGCGAGGCGATCGTAGACGACTTCCTTCTGAGCACCGGCTGCTGCTTCCTCGAGCGTGATGCGGAGGCCGATGCCCATATCGCGACCTTCCTTGCGGACGGTCGCCGCCCCTCCTCCGGCTGCTGCGCCTCCGAAGAAAGTGCTGAAGATGTCATCCATGCTGAAGCCGCCGAAGATGTCCTCCATGTCCACGTACTGGTAGCCGCCTCCACCACCAAAACCACCAGGACCACCGGCGGTGCCGAAGCGGTCGTAGTTGCTCCTCTTCTTCTCGTCCCCCAGAACGTCGTAGGCTTCATTGAGCTCCTTGAAGCGCTCTTCGGCGTCGTCCGCCTTGTTGACGTCGGGATGCAGTTCACGAGCCTTACGGTGGAAGGCTTTCTTGATGTCCTTCTGGGTCGCGTCCTTCTCGACGCCCAGGACCTGGTAGTAATCGACGGCCAATTCACTTCTCCTTACAGGGATGATTCGAGTGCGTGCGCACCATCGCGCACGGCGTTGATCGAGTGTATGTAATCCATGCGCTTCGGTCCGATGAGTGCGATGAGACCGATGGCTCCATCACTGCGATACGGCTCCGCCACCACGGCGAAGTCGGTCAGATCGGCGATATCGAGTTCCGATCCGATCCTCACGGTGACCATGCCATCGTCAGTCGCATCCACGAGGATGTCGAAGAGAGTGGATCCGGTCTCCATCGTGGAGAGCAGTGGGATGGCAGCGCGGGTATCGCGGAGTTCCGGCTGCTCGAAGAGCGAGGTCATGCCCTGACTCTGGGAGCGGCTCTCGTAGAGACCGGTGCCGTTCTCCATGATGGTCGAGAGCACGCGTTGTTCGAGCTGTGTGGTCTTCCGGTCGTAGACACTGGATAGTACCTTCAGTGCGTCCATGACCTCGAGTCCCGATACGAGCTCGTTGATGCGTGATTCAAGTGCTGTGATGGCTTCGGGAGCAACTACTTCCCCGAGCTCGATGGTGCGGGAGATGACGCGCCCTTCATCACTCACCAGGATAACGACAGCGGAATCCGTGCCGAGAGGAACGAGATTGACGCGGGTCAGGACCACACGTTCACGCGTGGGTTCGGTCACCACGACGAGCGATCGGGTGATGCGGGCTACATCCTCGGTGATGCGTGAGATGAAGGCTTCAACGTCATCCTCAAGGGGCTCCCAACTGAGATGCGAGGTCTGCGGTCTGTCATCCTCGCGCTCGAGGAAGTCATCCACGAACGCACGATAACCGCTATCCGTAGGAACGCGACCCGCCGACGTATGTGGTTGGTGGAGAAGCCCGCGATCTTCGAGGTCGGCCAAGATGCTACGCACCGTTGCCGAAGAGACCCCCAAATGATATCTATCCACGAGGGTTCTGCTGGCCACAGGAGAGGACGTCTGCACGAACTCCGCTATGAGCGCTTCGAGTATGCGGATCTTACGATCCGTGAGCATATGGTCCTCCTTCCGTGGTCGATCAGTCGATATTAGCGCTCTTATGAGGAGAGTGCTAATCAACCACGGCGTGCGTCCCATATCCTCCCGAAAAGTTCATTACCTAGGAGCCATCCGCTCTCCGTGGGGATGTAGCGGCTGATGCCATCGAATTCCTCGTTACGGACGAGACCGTCCGCTATGAGACCGTCGAGGAGCGCCTGTGCATCGATCTCGTGTTCCTTGAGTCGCTGTCTGATGTACGCGAAGCGTGCGCGCGAGATCCCCATGGTCATCCTCATCGATAGCATGAGGTCCTCGAGGAGCGCTTCGTCCTCTCTGAGAAGATCGAACCAGATCGCATCGCCCTCGAACAGCTCGGAGGTGGCGGCCTTCATGTAGGTATCGGTGTCCCTGGTGAGCGAGAACCTCACCCGATCGATATCAGCGAGCGACGGTGTGCTCACGATCCCCAATGAAGGAGCTACCATCCTGAAGAGCGATGTGCTCATCATGGATGCAGCACCAGCACCGATCCCCAGGTACGAACTTCCAAGCCAGTACCTCGTGTTGTGAAGCGCTTCACGGTCCGGCTTCGCGTAGTTGGCTACTTCGTAGCGGTGATATCCCGCCTCGCTGAGCACATGCTGTGCCGTCGCCATAGCCTCCGCTCCCCCGTCCTCGTCTAGCATGATGCTTCCTTCGTTCTCGAGAAGAGCGAGGGGTGTATCCGCCTCTATGGTCAACGGATAGACGGAGATGTGATCGGGGTCGAGGGACACGATCCCTTGCAGAGTCCCTCTCCAGGATGCTTCCGTCTGTACCGGGATCCCGCACATGAGGTCCACGGAGAGCTCCATGTCATGCCTCCGCACACGCTCGATCGCTCTGACGACATCCTGCGCATCATGGATTCGCCCGAGGAACGAGAGCACCTCGGGATCGAGTGATTGGACTCCCATGGAGATGCGGTCGACCCCATGTTCCTTCGCGACGGTGAGCACGTCATCGGTCACCGACTCCGGATTGACCTCCATCGTGAACTCACGGAGTCCCACCTCGGTCTCTATACGTCCTATGGCTTCGAGAAGACGGGCGAGACGGTCTGGCCCTATGAACGAGGGAGTGCCACCGCCGATATAGACGGTTGAGAGACGCGACATGAACCAGAGCTTCGAGATGGAACCGATGCTTCCTATGAGCGTGTCGATGTAGCGATCCATGACTTCGGCGTCGTCAGGTACCGCGGTAGGGAAATCGCAGTACGCACACCTACGGGCGCAGAACGGTATGTGGACGTAGAGCGAATCAACCCACATCTGACTCGACCTCCATCACGAAGTTCCTGAGGTCGTCGAAGGTGTCGCACATCATGGCACTACGTCTCTTCCGAGCTGCGAAGGGCATCCCGCTCACGTACCACGCGAGATCCTTCCTGAGTCTCACCGGATTCCCACCGTACCATTCGTGGAGTTCGATATGGCGCCGCATGACTGCGAGCTTCTCCTCGGTGGTCGGCTGACCAGCCTTCCCATGTTCCTTCAGCTCCCGGTACCGGGAGAATATCCACGGGTTGCCCAATGCGCCACGAGCAGCGAAGATGGCGTCCGCTCCGGACGTATCCGATCGCATGATAGCTGTCTCGGCATCCGTGACATCACCGGAACCGATGACGGGGACCGGTACCGTCGCCGCGAGCTCAGCAACGGGATCCCAATCCGCCGTATCACGGTAGAGCTGCGTGGCGGACCGTCCGTGAAGCGCTATCGCTGCCGCTCCTGCATCCACGAGCCGAACCGCGACCTCACGGTAGAGCGGCACTCCCCGCTCGAACCCCACGCGGATCTTGGCGGTCACGGGAACGTCCGTCGCCTCGCGGACAGCGGAGATCATGCCTGCTGCGATCTCCGGAGTCCTCATGAGAGCCGACCCTTCTCCACGCTTCGTCACCTTGCGCACAGGGCACGCCATGTTGATATCGATGAGCGCGACCTTCTCGCCCACCCGATCCATCAACCGCTCCACGACACGCGGGACACGCTCGGGCTCGGCGCCGAAGAGCTGGATCGCGAAGTGCTCCTCGTTATCGGCAGGCTCGGTGAGCGACCACGTCGTGCGGTCCCCGTAATCGAGCCCGGTGATGGAGATCATCTCGGAATACGTGAGCGCTGCACCATGTTCGAGCGCGAGGTGGCGGAAGGCCTTATCCGTGATACCGGCCAGAGGAGCCATGAGGAGCGGTTCACCGGCGAGAAGTTCGGGCAGTGTGCGGGACACCGCGATCACTCGTCGACTTTGAGGATCGCCATGAACGCCTCTTGCGGTATCTCCACCGATCCGATGGCCTTCATGCGCTTCTTGCCTTCCTTCTGCTTCTCCAGCAGCTTGCGCTTACGCGAGATATCACCGCCGTAGCATTTGGCGAGGACGTCCTTACGCTTGGCGCGCACCGTCTGGCGGGCGAGGATACGCCCGCCGATCGCTGCTTGGATGGGCACTTCGAACATCTGGCGCGGGATGATGTCCTTGAGCTTCTCGCACATGAGACGACCGCGATCGTACGCTTTGTCACGGTGCACGATGAAGGAGAGCGCGTCCACCGGATCGCCCGCGAGCAGGATGTCCAGTTTGACGAGGTCGCTCGGGCGGTACCCGAGGTACTCGTAGTCGAGTGATGCGTAACCGCGCGTACGGCTCTTGAGCTGGTCGAAGTAGTCCATGATGAGCTCCGTGAGCGGCATCTCCCAATGCATCTCCACGTTGGTCTTGGAGAGGTAGTTCATGTTTATGAAGGTACCGCGATGCTCGATCGTGAGGTCCATGACGGCGCCCACGTAATCCGGCGGTACGATAACCTTGGCCGTGAGATACGGCTCCTCGATCCGGTCGATGCGTGCGGGGTCGGGCATGTCCTGCGGTGAGTGCACGTGCGTCTGCGTACCGTCGGTCAGATACGCGATGAACTCGACAGAGGGTGCAGTGGCTATGAGGTCCAGATCGAACTCACGCTCGAGGCGCTCCATGATGACTTCCATATGGAGCAGTCCGAGGAACCCCACGCGGAATCCGAACCCGAGTGCGTGCGACGTCTCAGGCTCGTAGATGAGCGCGGGGTCGTTGAGCTTCAGCTTATCGAGCGCATCCCTGAGAGCCGGATAATCATCACCGTCGATCGGGAACATGCCCGTGTACACCATGGGCTTCACTTCGCGGTACCCGGGAAGCGGCGTCTCCGCCCCATCGCGCTTGGTGGTGACCGTGTCACCCACCTTCACGAGGGCCGGGTCCTTGAGTCCGGTGATCATGTAACCGACCTCGCCTACCTCGAGTCTCTTGAGCGGCTGGTTCGCGGGTCTGCGGACACCGATCTCATCGGGTTCGAACTCCTCCTCGGTGGCCATGAGGAGGAGTTCGGTATCAGGTTCCATATATCCGTCCACGATCCGCACGAGTGCGACGACCCCACGATACGTATCGAAGTACGAGTCGAAGATGAGTGCCTTGAGCGGAGCTTCGGGATCCCCGGTGGGCGCCGGGATGAGGGTGATGATTGATTCCAGCAGCTCATCGATCCCCTGCCCCGTCTTACCGGACGCGAGCACCGCCTCATCGGCAGGGATGGCCAGACCATCCTCGATCTCCTCGCGCACCCGTTCGGGGTCGGCCGCAGGGAGGTCGATCTTGTTGATGAGCGGCACGATCTCCAGATCCGCGTTCATGGCGAGAAGTGCGTTGGATACCGTCTGAGCCTCGACACCTTGGGCAGCATCGACGACGAGCACAGCACCTTCGCACGCAGCGAGCGAACGTGAGACTTCGTAGGTGAAGTCCACATGCCCCGGAGTGTCGATGAGGTTGAACTGGTACTCCAGTCCGTCCTCGGACTCGTAGAAGATGCGCACTGCTTGGGACTTGATGGTGATCCCACGCTCGCGCTCGATATCCATGGAATCGAGCAGTTGTTCGGTCATGTCACGTTGCGCGACCGTCTGGGTCTTCTCCAGGATACGGTCGGCTAAGGTGGACTTGCCGTGATCGATATGCGCGATGATCGAGAAGTTACGGATGCGATCCGTCGGTGTCTTAGTCATAAGAACGTATCATAGCGTATACCTGCTTACTTCGTGTGCTTCCATTGTGTACTGGTCATTCTGATGTTAGTATGTTCAAGTTCACGTCGCGACCCCACTGCGACGGGTGGAATCTGTATCACGAAGGGAATGTACGTGGCGAACATCAAGAGTCAGAAGAAGCGGATCCTCACCAACGAGAAGTCGCGCATCCGCAACCGCGCGGTCAAGTCGGAACTCAAGTCCGCGGTCAAGAACGTCCACACCGCTGTCGCCGAAGGTGACAAGGAGAAGGCACAGGAAGCTGCCAGCGCAGCGGTCCGCCTTCTGGACAGGGCCGCATCCAAGGGCATCATCCACAAGAACCAGGCTGCTAACCGCAAGTCCGGCGTGATGACCGCTCTCAACGGGATGGACGCCTGAAGCATCCACCTCGGTTCGAACGACCGTCGAGATGCCCGGCTTGTCCGGGCATCTTCATTTTCCAGGAGTCATGTCATGGTAAACGGACGAGAAGAACGGAACGGTCTGAAACGCCGCGCGCTTCTCGCCGGTGCGACACTCATGGCCAGCCTCCTCGCTTTCAGCTACGCCATCTATCGCAACACGCATCCCACGCGTACCGATCTCACGATCGAGCTCGTGGATCTTCCTGCTGCGTTCGAGGGCTACCGGATCGTGCATCTCTCCGACATCCATAACGCCCGGTTCGTATCGGACGAGAAGCCCGGGTCGGTACTGGACATCACACGGGAGGCCGATCCGGATATCATCGCCATCACCGGAGACCTCGTGGACCGGCGCTCTCCTGATATAGGTATCGCGATCGATCTCGCTGACAGCTTGACCGACATCGCACCCGTTCTCTTCGTGACGGGTAACCACGAGCGCGTTCCCGTGGGTGATGCGGAACGACCGCTCTTCGACGAGCTGGGTCCGCGCCTCGCTGCCACCGGGACCAAGATCATCGACGGGAGGTTGCATCTCGTGGAGCGCGGAGACGAGCGTATCGTCTTCGCCGGAGCACCGGACCCGTACGATGACGAGTCGTTCATGGATGACCTCAGAGCAGTCGCGGCCACCGCACATGTGCAGGCGGATACTCGGATACTCCTGAGCCACCGTCCTGAACACTTCGAACTGTATGCATCGATGGGATATGACGTCTCGCTCACCGGACACGCACATGGCGGCCAGGTCAATCTCCCGGCCGTGGGTCCCATCCTCGCTCCTAATCAAGGATTCCTTCCTGAACACGCCGAGGGAGTCCACTCCACCGAAGGTCTTACCAAGACGCATCACATGGTGGTGTCACGCGGTATCGGGAATTCGATCCTGCCTCTCAGGATAAACAACGATCCCGAGGTGATCGTCATCACACTCCGTCGCTCTGAGGCGTCCTGACGCCTGCCAGAACTCCCAGTGCCCATTGGCGGTACGCCTCGCGCTGCTCATCACCGCTCTTCATAGCGAGCTCGACTTCGACTCCTGAACGGAGCGCATCCACCAATTCCGCTGTGGACCATTCCTGAGCCCAGCGGCGATGATTCCTGACCTGCCATGCTTGCAATCCGAGGGCCGAAGCGAGTGAATCAGCGGTTCCCCGCGTCTCGAGTGTCTTAGCCGTGAGGAGCTGGCGGATCCTCGTGAGCGTGAGCTGGAGCATGCTGAGAGGATTCTGTTGAGGCATCCGCTCGAAGAGTTCGATGAACGCTGACGCTCTCCGTTCCGAGAACGCATCCAGCGGATCCCACGGTTTCACTTCAGCGGAACGAACGACGAGCGAGGTCACATCCTCGACCGTGATGGTGCCACCCGCTCCCAGATTGAGCGCGATCTTCTCGATCTCCCTGTCCAGGGCGAGCGCCGAATTACCCACCCTACCGATTAGTTCCGTGACGGCTCGGTGATCGATCCCCACTCCGTGCTGCGCTGCGAGGTTCCTGACCTGTTCAGGTACCTCGCGCTGTTTCTTGGGAGAGCAGTCGATGATCGTATCGCTGCCGTGCGACACGATCCGTTTATGGAGACGCGTGTTAGCCCCGAGCTTCTTCGCTGTGAGCGCCAACACGGATGTCGGTGATGGATCCTCCAGATACGAGACGAGCGCCTCCGTGAGCGCCTTGTCACCTTCGTCGATGTTCTCGATCACAACGAGTCGGTACGGCGCCATCATCGGAAGCATCAGGAGCGACGACACGATCAGCTCAGCATCCAGCCCCGGCGTGCCTGCATCCCGCTCATCGATATCGAAATCGGTCGCCCCGTCCTTCTCAGCACGAGCGAGCAGCCGCTCCAACGCGACCTCCTGCTTGAGGACATCCTCACCGACCATGAGATAGACAGGCTTCAGTGATGCCACGCGTTACTTCTCCGTTCTCACGAGGACTCCCCCGTGTGCTGGTACGAGCTCGATCGTTCCCATGTCCGACGTCATGAAGGTCTCGACGCCGTAGCGGGCGAGAAGGTCGAGCGCCTCCGGTGTGGGATGTCCGTATCGGTTGTCAGCTCCCACGCTTATGACTCCTACTTCCGGGGTCACACTCTCGAGAAGTATAGCTGAGGTCCCATTCCGTGAACCATGATGCGCGACCTTGAGGACATCCGTATCATCGAGTGCACCTGATATCGCAAGTGGTTCTGTGATGTTCTTCTCGACATCCGAGAGCAGGAGCATCTCGAGGCTCCTCCCCTGCGCATCCGTGAAGGAGACATCCAGTACGAGGGCATCCTCGTTCTCATCGTTCCTGATGGAGGAAGCCGGGTGAAGAACCGCGATCTCGAATCGACCCACGGAGATCTCATCACCTGCCCCGACTTCGCGCACGGGTGGATGGTGATCCGAGTCGTACTGCACGGCATTCAACTCGTCCGTCAACCCGAGTGGTACCAATATCCTACGAGGCCTCATGATGTCGATCGTCCGGATGAGGCCACCCGCATGATCGGCGTGGAGATGGGTGAGGAGCACCGTACCTACACCGTACACCCCTTCTTCCAGCAGAGAATCCGGAGCGGCTCTCCCCGCTGAAACGTCGACCAGCAACGTGTCGTACCGATCCTGGATGAGGATGGCTTCCGCTTGGCCCACGTCCAATACGAGGATGCGCGGCGGTGTGAACAGCGGCGTGAGGGCGAGCACGATGATCGACGCCGAAGCCAGCACCACCACTCCCTTCACTGCCCACGATCCGACCCTCGAGCCAGCTGGACTCCTCGTAGCGATGGCTATCCCGCACACGATCATCCAGAGGATGAGCGGTTCGATACGGACGGTCACCGCTGCGAACGGTAACGCCGAGAGAGCTGAGATGAGGTCCTCCACGTGGACAGCCACCGACTGCAGGACGGAAACGAGCGCTCCAGCTCGATCCCCGACGATGAGGATGACCGGAAGACATATCACCGTGAGGGCGAGAAGTGCTGATACGAGCGGACCTATGATGAGATTGGCGAGGGGCGCTATGAGGGAGAACGTCGAGAAGATCGGGATGGTCAACGGTAGCGTCACCACCTGGGCGATGATGGTGAGTACAGCGGCGTCCACGATCACGGAAGGGAGCCGTGGGAATGAAAGCCCGATCCGTTCTGCCAGAGGTGTGACGAACAGCATGATACCGAGAACTGAAAGAGCCGAGAGCTGGTACGAGAGATCGTGTACGACATAGGGGTCGAGGACTACGAGGAGGATCGTCACGATCGAAAGAGCCGCGAGTCCCGAGCGTCTTCGTCCGACCATCCATGAGGTGGATGAGAGCACGGCCATCACGATAGAGCGGATAGCCGAGATCTGAAGACCGGAGAATACCACGAACGCGATACCGAGAAGCACAGTCAGGAGAACCGCTGCAGCTCGTGGAAGGCGAGAAACCCGCGCGATTCCGTTGATCAACATCATGATGACGACCAGATGCGTACCGGACACGGCCAACAGGTGGCTCAGACCCGTACGCGAGGCATCGTTCCTGAGGGATGAATCGGAGAGAGCACTCGTATGCCCACAGACGAGTGCTGGTAGCAACACGGAGGAATCATCGACCCCATCGAGGGAGCTGAGGGTTCGTGTGCGCAGATCCGCGACTTCGGAGAGGAGGCTTTTCCGTTCGACTTCCTCGAATGTCGAGACACGGAACGAACCCACCACACCCTTACGCTCGAGTGACACCTCGTACGGCGAATCCCCGAACTGATCGAACCTCCCAGTGATCGTGTACGTGAAGCCGTACTCCAGATCCATCGGCTTCCATGATTCGAGGATGAGTGGCTCTCCGGTCAGATCCTCGATCCGCGCTTCTACCGATGTACGGCGTCCGATGGTTCGTGGATCATCCACGACCACCGCACGGATGCTGGATCTGGAGCCGAGTGACTCGATCCGAACCTCTCGGATCTCCATGTGAGCGCATGCCAGAAGACCGGAGATCACAAGTGTGCTCGTGAATACGAGAACGATGATCCGGAAGCGGTCATGATTCGCCGGTCTTCTCCGGATCACGAGGAGGAGCACTGTGAGTGAGACGACTCCCGCCAAAGAGAGAATCCCGTATCCGGCCGTCATGAGTCCCGATCCGCAGACAGTAGCAAGAGCCGCGAATCCTGGAAGCGGGATCTCATCAGGAACCCAGGTGGAGTCATCCGATCTCGACGAGGTCACGGAATCCCTCGATCTTCGCTGGTCCTATGCCCGACACCCGTTCGAGATCGTCAACAGAGGAGAACGGACCGTTCTTCTGACGTTCGGATACGATGGCGGCTGCCGTCTTCTCGCCCACGCCGGGTAGCCTCATCAGCTCCTGGACATCAGCGGTGTTCACACGGACCACGGCAGTGGCTTCATCCATGCTCCGCGAACCTGCTTGGACGACCGGTGCAGGTTCAGGCTCCCCGACTTGAGGTACATGGATCTTCATGCCGTCTTCCATGAGCGCCGCGAGATTGATCCGCGCGAGATCCGCTTCGGGAGTGAGACCGCCTGCAAGCGTGACAGCATCAGCTATCCGTGATCCCTCGGAGAGCTCGAAGACTCCTGGTGCGACGACAGCTCCGGATACGTCCACGATGATGCTCTGTGGCTCCACGCCCCTCGTCTCTTCCACAACCATCATCGGAGCGGTCGCGGTGGTCTCACTCTCTTCTGCTGTCGCAGTGACTTCGAGATGCGCGACATCAGTCGTCGATATGAATCGCTCTTCTCGCCCTACATCGAAGAAGAGGATGAATATTAAGGAGGCGATGACGGAGAGGATCCCGGTTATCACTACGACCTTCACCAGTGACGCGGATTCGCTGACATCAGCAGTTCCGATATGCGTGAACAACGAGTCGAGTGTCGATCTCCTCGCCATTTCATCAACCTCCTTCGCATACCGATGCTACGTATGAGAGGAGATGCGACCCATAAGGTGACTGCGCACCCTAAGGTCGACCTTGCGATATCGTTGCGGGATCGTAACGGATCAGATGTAGCGGATGACCTCGACGGAATCGAGGATGTCTTCGATCATCTTCTCGTGATCGAAACCGTTCCATGCTTCTTCGACTGCGGCTGCGGCTGCATGGGTCTCAGGATTCTTAGGCATGAAGAGCGTGCAGCAGTCATCGGCGTGCATGGTCGAGATATCGAAGGTGCCGAGTTTCTTCGCTTCCGCGATGATCTCCGTCTTATCATGTCCGATGAGTGGTCTGAGCACCGGCATCTCCACGATGCCGTCCACCGCGGCGATGTTGTCGAGCGTCTGTGACGCCACTTGGCCGAGAGACTCCCCTGTCACGAGAGCCTTCGCGTTCTCGGAACGAGCGATGCGTTCCGCCACAGAGAACATGATGCGTCGGTACATGATGACGCGCATGCTGGCGGGAACCGCGAGAGAGATCTCCTTCTGGTGGTCACCGAACGGCACGATGTAGAGCTTCGGGATACCTGAACCCATATCGAGCTGCTCGACGATGTCCTGAACGAGGAACTCCGAGGTGTCAGCCGTCTGTGGTCGCCCTGAGAAATGGATAGGAAGTACCCGCGCACCACGCTTCAACATGCGCCACGTAGCGACCGGGGAATCGATTCCCGAAGAGAGTAGCGAGACGACACGACCCGCTGACCCGACGGGCAGTCCGCCCACCCCTATGATCGAGCGCGCGTAGATATACATGCTGCCTTGGATCACATGTGCGTGGACGGTCGTGTCCGGATCCTTCATCTTCACGATGGCATCCGGGAACGCCTCACACAGGTACGCCCCCACTTGCTGATTGAGGTCCATGGACGTGAGTGGGAAGTCCGTGTTGGAGCGCCTACCCGCTACCTTGAACGTCCCGGTCGTATCGCATTCCGCGAACGCTTCAGCGGCGAGTGGGAGGTACTCCTCAGGATCGCGAGAAGTACGGTAGCCGATGGACACCCGGACGACACCGGGAGTGCGGGCGATCCGGCCTGCGATCTCATCGATACGGGAAGCATCGGTGACTTCGACGACCTCGTGTCCTGAAACACGCGTCGCCTTCTTAGCCGGAAGTCCTTCGAGGGTCTCGTCCACGTTCGCTCGGAGCGTGCGCTCGAAATCCGATCGGTTCCTTCCCTTGAGGCCGATCTCGTGATAATGGACGAGACAGATGCGCGAGGTCACGCTCTAGTCGTTCTGGGACTTGAGTGCTGAATCGAAAGCTTCGCTATCGTAGCTCACATCGCCAGCTGCGATCTCCTCGAGTGCGATAGAGAGAGGCTTGCGACCACTGAGGCGGGAGATTTCGTCAACGGACTGCAGAGCGAGTGCTCGGTCACGCTGGCCGCGCATCATGTTGTTGATATCGCGGGAACGCTTAGCGGCTACTGCACAGAGCAGGTAGCGGTCCTGCTGAGTGACTTCAACGAGACGGTCGATCTTGGGTTCTACTACTGACATAAGTCTTGTTCTCCAGTTTCGTAACGTTCGATGACATCGCACAACTCCTGGAAAGATCGGTCGACATCATCGTTGACCACGACGGCGTCGTAGTCAGGAATACAAGCGAGCTCCTCACGTGCATCCAAGAGCCGCTTCGAGATATCCATCTCGGTCTCCGTCGCACGCGTCCTGAGGCGTCGTTCGAGCTCTTCGAGCGTAGGCGGCTCGATGAAGATGAGAATGGCTTCATCGTAGGCATCCCGAACCTGGTAGGCCCCTTGCGGGTCGATCTCCAGGATCACGGAATGCCCCTTCTCGAGTTCATCGAGAACTGCACTCCTGAGGGTTCCGTACTTGTTGTTGTGGACCTCAGCCCACTCGAGGAACCCTCCGGCTGCTACGTGTTCGTCGAACTCATCATCCGTGAGGAAATGATAATGGACCCCGTCCTTCTCACCCGTACGTGGACCACGGGTGGTAGCGGAAACAGAGAGGGCGAGGTCGGGGCGCACCCGCCGGAGCATTCCGACGAGTGTTCCCTTCCCCGCCCCCGAAGGTCCTGATACGACGAAGAGCCGCGCGGACTTCGGCACGAGCTACCTGCTACTTGCCGAGGCGCTCAAGAAGCTGCTCGCGCTGACGGACGCCGAGGCCCTGGACACGACGGGTCTCGGAGATCTTGAGATCTTCCATAACCTTAGCAGCCTTGGCCTTGCCATAACCGGGGAGGGACTCGATGAGTGCGGAAACCTTCATACGCTTAGCGACCTGATCCTCGGAGTCGAGAACCTCCTTGAGAGAAACCTTACCAGCCTTGATATCCTCGCGGAGAACGGCACGTGCGTGACGAGCAGCTGCTGCCTTCTCAAGAGCTGCCTTGCGCTCAGCATCGGAAAGTTGGGGAAGAGCCATGGTGCCTCCAAACGTTGGTTGACTACTTTCGTACGGTTCAGAGCCTCCTGGGCTCTACGGACTCTTCGTCCGTCGTTCGCAAGGTAACAGTTTAAGCTGATGCTGTTGGATTATGCAAGCTTCTGCTTCCAAGCGATTTCACGGATATACCCTGCTTGCATAGTGTGCAATCGTCTGGATCCCATGACTCGGTAGGCAGCTCGAGTAACGGATGGAACGGAGCGGTGAACTTACGATCGGACATTCGGTCGATTAATGACACCACCGCGATAACCGTGCCGCCCGCTGCTTCCACTAGCTCAACGACCTCGGCAACCGAGCCGCCCGTCGTGACCACATCCTCTGCTATGAGAACTTTTGCGCCCTCAGGAACCGTGAATGACCTGCGGAAATACATCTTCCCATCAACACGTTCCGAGAAGATGAACGGTACATCCAGCGCTGCTGCGACGGAGAATCCGAACAACATCCCACCTACTGCAGGGGATGCAACCAGATCTACCTCTATATCTTCAGGAAGCTTGGAAACTGCCTCGCGCGCGAGCTCCAGAGTGAGGCTTGGCTTCTCTAGAACGCGTGCACACTGGATGTAGGTGTCCGAATGTCTGC
Source organism: uncultured Coriobacteriales bacterium (assembly GCA_964448475.1). Taxonomy (GTDB): domain Bacteria; phylum Actinomycetota; class Coriobacteriia; order Coriobacteriales; family CAYVBA01; genus CAYVBA01. The sequence goes on along the minus strand of CAYVBA010000002.1, from coordinate 36,025 downwards.
CGCTGGTCAACACGAAATGACCATGTTGTACAGCGCCTTCTTCACTCAGTATGTCGAGGATCCGCTTGCTGTCACCCATCTTGGTCACACTCCTCCACTATCCGGACGTATGCGTCCACCGGATCGTCCGCTTCGGTGATCGGCCTTCCCACCACGAGATGATCGGCACCTGCCAGTATGGCTTCCCGTGGTGTCATGATGCGCCTCTGATCATCCCCAGGGTGAGCCCATGTGGGGCGGACACCAGGTGTGACGAGAAGAGCGTCGGGATGCGCTTCCCGAATGGAAGCTACCTCATGCGGCGAGCAGACGATCCCGTGCGATCCTGCTCCGAGCGCATCCGCAGCGAGGTCGGACACGATATGCGGTATATCCCGACCCGCACCGAGGCCTGATGCCGTGAGCTCCTCAGTGGTGAGACTCGTCAGGACCGTGACAGCGAGGAGCTTGGTCTTGATATCGGCTTCGTCGATGGCCTTCCGCGCTGCTTCGACCATACGGGAGCCACCTGATGCATGGATGGTCAGGAGTTCGGGTCTGAGGTGCGCGAGATTCGCGACGGCTTTACCCACCTGATGTGGGATATCGTGCAGTTTCAGGTCCAGGAAGACCTTCAGATCCATGTCCCGGAGCACCCGCATGACGTAGGGAGCTTCGTAGAAGAGGGACATCCCTACCTTCACGAAGGTAGCCGTACCTGCGAGCTTCTCAGCTATCTGCAGCGCTTCGTAACGCGGTCGATCGAGGGCTACGATCACGCGGTCGCGCTGAGGTCTGTTCAGCATACGACCGCTCCCCTCAGTTCGTCGATGGATGAGACGCCCTGGCTTCTCGCCCAGCTCTCGAGTCCCTCTATGACCGAGATCGTCGTGGTGGGATCGTTGAAGTTGGCCGTCCCTACGGCGACAGCTGAGGCTCCTGCCAGGATGAACTCGGCCGCGTCCATGGCGTCCATGATGCCTCCCATCCCGATGATCGGAATGTTCACCGCTTGCGCCACCTCGTAGACCATGCGTACCGCTATGGGCTTGATGGCTGGGCCGGATAGGCCTGCGATGGGTCTGCTGGTGCGCGGGCGGCGCGTCGGGACATCGATGGACATAGCGGGGATCGTGTTTATCAAGCTGATGCCGTCGGCTCCGGCCTCCTCGACCGCTCGCGCGATGGAGGCTATGTCCCCCGTGTTAGGTGTTAGTTTGACGACGAGCGGTTTAGTGGTGAGGTTCCTCACGGACGAAACCACCTCGGAAGCGAGGATTGGATCGGTGCCGAATGCCATCCCTCCGCATGCGAGGTTGGGGCAGGAGATGTTGAGTTCGTAGGCATCGATCCATTCGGCGTGCTCGAGACCTTCGATCACGAGGGGATAATCATCCACCGTATGGCCTACGACGTTCACGATGACCGACGTATCAAGCTCAGCGAGGTATCCCCCGTCACGTGCGATGAAGCCGTCGACTCCCGGGTTCTGTAGGCCGATGGTATTGAGAACGCCGCTCGTGACTTCACACATACGAGGTTGAGCATTCCCGAGCCACTCAGTGGGTGACACGCCTTTCGTGGTGACAGCACCAAGGCGCGAGACGTCGATGAAGTTCTCGTACTGATAGCCCGAACCGAACGTCCCCGAAGCGACGGTGACAGGGTTCTTCATGACGAGCGATCCTATGCGGACCGACATATCAAGATCATGCATCCCAGTTCACTCCCTTCGCATTGAAGACGGGGCCGGCTATGCAGCATGCCTTGGGTCCGGCGACGGTATCCACGACACAGGAGCCGCAGGCGCCGAACCCGCACATCATGCCCTTCTCCATGGAGACGAGGCAGTGAACCTTCGCATCATGTGCCTGCTGGGCCACGATCTTCATCATTGGATACGGACCGCAGGTTGCCACGAGGTCGAAATCCTCGATGTCGGTATCGGAAAGCATGTCCTGAGAGAGCGACGTACAGAAGCCATGGATACCGCAGGAACCATCATCCGTCGCGATCCCGATGGATCGAGCGCCCACGCTCTCGAGATACTCCACGCCGTAGAGCCGCGATTCGCTGGTAGCACCGATCACGAAGTCGAAGGGGATTCCTTCATCTGCGAGCATCTTAGCGAACGGCATGAGAGGTGCCACTCCAAGCCCTCCACCTATGAGGAGAGCATGCTTGGTGCCGGGACGAATATGCCATCCGTTACCAGCTGGTCCCACGAGATCCGACACGGTTCCCAGAGGTAATCTGCTGAGGCGTTCGGTTCCACGGCCCATGATCTGATAGATGGCTGTGACCGTGCCAGCTTCAGGATCCCATTCCGAGAAACTCAGTGGGATCCTGAGGAGCTCCCTCTCATCACCGGGCACCTTGAGGTTGAAGAACTGGCCAGGTTTGATGGTGCGAGCGAGTTCAGGGCACTTGATCACCACCTGATACACATTGACGGCGATCTCCTCGTTGGAGACGATCGTGTAGTCATACAGCTTGGCTGTTGATCTCACGACGCTCATGCCTGGACCTCCGTGTTCCCCAGATCTTGGAGGGCGATGACCTCGAGGTCGTGCTCCTTGAACGACGCGATGGCCTGTACCATGGCTTGAGCAGCTTCGATCGTGGTCACGTACGTAACACCATGGCGTACTGCAGCAGATCTCAAGTGGTAACCATCGGATCTCGTCTCCTGCCCGAACGGCGTGTTGATCATGAAGTCGATCGCGCCGTTGGCGATTTCGTCACCGATATTGGGGCGTGCTTCCCCCATCTTGTTCACTCGTCTGACGGGGATACCGTTGGCCTTCAGCGACCGGGCAGTGCCTCGCGTGGAGACGATCTCGAACCCGAGCTCCACGAGCTCTCTTACGAGCGGGACTACGGCACGCTTGTCGTTATCGTTCACCGAGACGAATGCGGTGCCACCAGAAGGCAGCGAATAGTCCACGGCGAGCTGCGTCTTGGCATAAGCCGTCGGGAAATCACGAGCTACACCCATGACCTCACCGGTTGAGCGCATCTCAGGACCGAGTACTACATCCGAACCGGGGAAGCGCCCGAACGGCATGACCGCCTCCTTCACCGAGAAGTGGTCGAACTCGCGGTCATCGTCAGGTAGTCCGAGATCAGCGATATCCCTTCCAGCCATGATGAATGCTGCAGCACGAGCCAGCGGTACACCGGTTGCCTTCGCACTGAACGGAACCGTCCTGCTCGCGCGAGGATTGACCTCGATCACGTAGACCGTTGAATCCTTGACGGCGAATTGGATGTTCATGAGTCCGCGTACGCCGATGGCCAGAGCGAGGTCGCGCGTGTGCTCCCTGATGGTCGCAAGCACGGATTCGGAGAGCGAGAAGGGCGGGGTGCAACAGGCGGAGTCACCGGAGTGGATGCCTGCTTCCTCGATGTGCTCGAGGATGCCGCCGATGTAGACGTCGGTTCCGTCGCAGAGTGCATCCACGTCGACCTCGAGGGCTCCTTCGAGGAAGGTGTCCAGGTAGACGGGATGGTCGGGTGTGACCTTAGCTGCGGTCGTCATGTACTTGCGGAGGTACGCCTCGTCGTAGACGATGGCCATTCCACGGCCGCCGAGCACGTAGCTCGGACGCACGAGGAGCGGGAAACCGATCCTGCGTGCTACTTCCACAGCGTCATCGGGCGTCTCGGCGATGCCGGATGCGGGATAGACGATCCCAAGCTCATCGAGGAGCTTGGAGAACCGGTCACGATCCTCCGCGAGGTCGATCGCGTCATACGGAGTACCCATGATGGGGACACCGAGCTCTGTGAGGGCCGACGCCAATTTGAGCGGCGTCTGACCGCCGAGCGTCACGACCACCCCAGCCGGATCCTCCACGTCCACGATGTCCATGACGTCCTCGAAGGTGAGCGGCTCGAAGTAGAGACGATCGCTCGTGTCGTAGTCAGTGGAGACCGTCTCCGGGTTGCAGTTGATCATGACCGTCTCGTATCCGAGGTCGGTCAACGCGTACGCCGCATGGACGCAGCAGTAATCGAATTCGATCCCTTGGCCGATCCTGTTGGGACCTGCACCCAGGATGAGCGCGCGGGGTTTCTCAGCAGGAGCGAACTCGGAGATCTCGTCATACGTCTTGTACGCGTACTCGCTCGCGCTCTCTTGCATACCTGCGCACGTATCCACCTTCTTGAAGACGGGCGTCACGCCGAGCGCCTTACGCGCTTCTCGCACCTCGGGCTCGGTTGCTCCCGTGAGCTCGGCGATCGTCCCATCCGAGATGCCGAGACGTTTGGCTTCCCGCATGAGCTTCTCGCCCAGGCCTTGGAGTTCGACTTCGGCGATACGCCTCTCGAGATCGACGATACGCTCCAAGTACGTGAGGAAGAGCCGGTCGATGTCGGTCAGCTCGTTGATCTCAGCGACGGTCATGCCGCGACGGAGCGCTTCGGCTATGTAGTAGATCCGGTCAGCTGTCGGTACTGAGAGCCTCCGGTTGAGCTCACGGTCGTCTGCCTTCGCAGCTTCCTGCGAGACGAGGCCGGTCCGGCCGTTCTCGAGCGACCTCATGGCCTTGTTGAGCGCTTCCTCGAACGAACGCCCGATGCCCATGACCTCACCCACCGCCTTCATACGGGTGGTGAGCGTCTCATCAGTACCCGCGAATTTCTCGAACGCGAACCGCGGCACCTTGACCACGCAGTAATCGATGACGGGATCGCGGTCGATGGTGAGTCCCGGCACGAGGTCGTTCTCGATCTCCGAGAGGTCGAACCCGATGGCGAGAAGTGCTGTGATCTTTGCGATGGGGTACCCCGTGGCCTTTGAAGCGAGTGCGGAGGAACGCGATACGCGTGGATTCATCTCGATGACGATCATGCGACCGGTCTCAGGATGGATCGCGAACTGCACGTTCGAGCCGCCGGAGTCGACACCGATCTCTTCGAGCACGGCGATGGACGCATCTCGCAGGCGCTGCGTGATCTCCTCGGATAGCGTCTGAGCGGGAGCAACGGTGATCGAGTCACCCGTGTGGACTCCCATGGGATCGAAGTTCTCGATGGAGCAGACCACGACGGCAGCGCCGGTCCTGTCACGGATCACCTCCATCTCGAGCTCCTTCCACCCGATGATGCTCTCCTCGATGAGCACCTCGCCAGCGGGTGAGAGATCGAGTCCTTGCGACACGATCTGTCGCAACTCCTCTACGTTGTAAGCGATACCGCCTCCCGCGCCGCCGAGCGTGAACGAAGGGCGCAGCACGACGGGGAATCCGAGTTCACCGGCGATCCTCTCAGCATCCGCGACGGAGTACGCGTAGTCCCCTCGCACGATCTCGAGTCCGATGTTCTGCATAGCCTCGGCGAAGAGCTTCCGATCCTCACCGCGCTGGATCGACTCGATACGACAACCGATGACCTCGACGCCGTACTCCTCGAGCACACCCGACTCAGCGAGTGCGACCGCTGTGTTGAGCGCTGTCTGTCCTCCCAGGTTCGGAAGCAGCGCATCCGGCCGCTCCTCCTGGATGACGCGTGTGACGACCTCGGGCGTTATGGGCTCCACGTACGTACGTGTAGCCATGCCGGGATCGGTCATGATGGTCGCGGGGTTCGAGTTGACCAGCACGACCTCGTAACCTTGATCCTTCAGCACCTTGCACGCCTGGGTCCCCGAATAGTCGAACTCGGATGCCTGTCCGATGATGATCGGCCCGGATCCGATGACGAGGATCTTCCGTATGTCATCTCTCCGCGGCATCAGTTCACACCTCTCTCAGGGGTCTCCTGCACGTCCTCGTCACGGATGGCAGCAACCAACGCTCTCGTATCCACATCCACCAGGACGGGGATGTCCTTGCGGGCGAGAAGGTCGAGGAGGTTCCTACCTCCGGTCAACTCCTCCATACCACCCACGATCGAACGCGCGATGACGCCCGCTACGACCGCTTCTCCCCCGCCCAGCGCGTCCTCATCGAGTCCCGCACCGCCTATCTGCGGATACGTGAACACGAGGATCGTATCCTCGTACTGGGGGTCGATGAGCGCACTGGTGAAGTCACTCATCGTGTTCGTGATCATGAGCGGGCAGGCCGTTCCTTCTCGCCCACTCACCAGCGTGCCTGCGAACTCGGATCCGTCCTCGAGGACGATCCGGTCGGTTCCTATGGTTCCGGTACGACTCACCTATCCACCACACTTCCGTCTACGAGGGATGCGTAACCTTCGAGGATCGTGTGCGTGACACGTCCTTCGAGCTGTTGACCGAGGAACGGGGTGTTGATCGACTTGGACTCGATGAGGTCCTCGTCCACCGTCGTGGTTCCTTCGGGGTCGAACACCGTGAGATCGGCCTTGGAACCGGGCTCGAGTGTCACGGGATCGAGACCCACGATCTTCCGCGGGTTGTGGCACATGACTTCGACGAGTCGGTCGAGACTCATGTGTCCGGGCTCCACGAGATGCGTGATGAGCAGCGGCAGACAGGTCTCCAGGCCGATGATGCCGAATGGTGCGAGCTCGAACTCGCGTGCCTTCTCATGACGTGCATGGGGAGCATGATCGGTAGCGACCGCATCTATGGTGCCGTCGATCAGAGCATCTCTGAGAGCAGCTGCGTCTTCGGCCGTGCGCAGCGGCGGATTCATCTTGTAGGAGGTGTCGTACTCGGTGGAGATGTCGTCCTCGGAGAGGAAGAGGTGATGCGGTGTCACCTCGCACGTGACGGCTACACCGCGCTCCTTTCCTCGCTTGACGGCGTCGACCGCTCGCGCTGTGGTGATGTGGGCGATGTGCACGGCGCAGCCGGTGAGCTCACCGAGCTCGATGTCACGCTCCACCTGCACTTCCTCACCTTGCGAAGGCCACCCGGATAGTCCGAGCCTCGTGGAAACGACACCTTCGTTCACAACACCCTTACCGACTATGGATTCATCTTCGCAGTGCGAGATCACCGGAGCGCCGAACTGCTTGACGTAATCCATAGCGGTGCGGAGCATGCCGCCGCTCTGTACGCCTCGACCATCATCGGAGAAGGCTACTGCTCCCGCTTCGTGCATATCACCGATCTCAGCGAGTTCCTTGCCTTGGAGCTCCCGTGTGATGGCGCCGATGGGATGCACGCGTACGAGATTCGCCTCCTCCGCTTTCTCCTTCATGAAGGAGATGATAGAGCCGTTGTCGGCGACGGGACTCGTGTTGGGCATGCAGCAGACATCGGTGAAGCCACCTTTGGCAGCTGCGCGTGAACCGGAGGCAATGTCCTCCTTGTACTCCTGACCGGGTTCCCTCAAGTGGACGTGGAGATCGACCATACCAGGGATGACCACCTGACCTGAGAGATCCAATTTCTCACCCTTGGGGATGGAGAGGTCCTCCCCTATCTCCACGATGGATCCGTCGCGGATCACCATATCGCAGACACGGTCCAGGTCGACGGCCGGATCCACGAATCGAGCGTTCTTAAGCAGCAGTGCCACTCATATCACCTCCGAGGAGCAGGTACATGATGGCCATCCTCACGGCCACGCCTGCGTTGACTTGATGGAGCACGAGGTTGTCAGCCGAATCGGCCACGTCCGATGAGATCTCGACGCCGCGGTTCATGGGTCCTGGGTGTAGGATGACCGCGCCTTCCTTCATTCGCTCCTGACGCGTGCGATCAATCCCGAAGAAGCGCGCGTACTCACGGACGGATGGGATAGCAGCTCCATCCATACGCTCCATCTGAACGCGGAGCAAGTAGACGACATCCAGGTCGGGAATCTCAGCGTCGAGGTCGTAGGAGGCCTCAGCACCGAGCACGTCAGGCCGAGCCGGCATGAATCCGGGTGGCGCGATGAGTACCGGTTGCGCCCCCATGAGCTTGAGGAGCGGCACGAGCGAACCGGTCACACGCGAATGCGAGTTATCACCCACGATGGCCACCCGCTTGCCCTCCAGGTCACCCATCTTCTGCACCAGCGTATAGATATCGAGAAGGGCTTGGGACGGATGCTGATGCTTGCCGTCACCAGCGTTCACCACCACGGAATCGCAGACGCGTGCGATCTGAGCGGGGGCACCCGCATACTTATGGCGGACGATGATCATGTCCGAATCCATGGCGCCGAGCGTCCTCACGGTGTCTTCCAAGGATTCACCTTTAGCGACCGCGGAAGAGCTACCTGAGATGTTGATCGTGTCGGCGGAGAGCCGTTTGCCGGCGATCTCGAACGAACTCCTGGTGCGCGTGGAAGGCTCAAGGAAGAGATTGATGATGGTGCGTCCACGGAGCGTTGGAAGCTTCTTGATCGGACGCTTGTTGACCTCTTCGAAGGAGCGAGCTATCTCGAGGATGGTATCCACGTCCTCGCGCGTAAGGTCGTTGGCGTCGATCAGGTCAGTTACGCTGAGCATGTGCACCCCCAGCCGGTGTCTCCAGGATATCCACGGCACTGCGACCGTCAACCTCCTCGAGGTAGAGCCTCACGTTCTCAGCACGGGACGATGGCACGTTCTTGCCTACGAAATCAGCTCTGATGGGAAGCTCGCGGTGTCCGCGATCCACGATGACCGCCAACCTGATGATGGCAGGTCGTCCGAAATCGATGATCGCATCCATTGCCGCCCTGATGGTCCGACCGGTGTAGAGGACATCATCCACGAGGACGATGTTCATCCCTTCCACGTCGAAGGGGATCCGCGTCGTGTGGAGTACCGGTGAGAGCCGTGACGCGATATCGTCGCGGTAGAAGCTGATATCGAGCGAACCCACCGGAACGGTGACACCCTCGATCTCCTCGATCCGTGCAGCGAGCATCCGAGCGAGCACGTCACCGCGGGTGACGATACCCACGAGGGCAAGACCGTCCGCGCCCTTGTTGGATTCGAGGATCTCATGCGCGATCCTCGTGAGTGCTCTGTCTATCGCCGAGGCATCCATGACGGTAGCTTTGACGGCGGTATCCTCCATGCACCCTCCTCCCGAAAAGAGAAACGTCCCCAGCACGAAAGCGCGCGGAGACATCCGTTCAGGTTCGACACAGCGGGTGTCGACTATGGGTGCCTTGCCGGTCTCTCGTACCGAACTTAAAGGTCATGAAGACTATAGCGCATCGGGTGCGGGAGTGGCGTGTCCTTCTCGCCCGGGATCATCAATCCACAGGTGGATATTTGCAATCGCACGTACCCTCGTGTTGATGACTCCGCTTGGGTTCCTTGCGGGTCCTGCGCTGAACCCCTTTGATCGCGAACACGACCACGAGAACTAGAACGAGGATCAACGCCGTGGCTCCGCCGGGTTTCACGCCCACGTAGAAACTGGCGAGAAGCGCTGTGAGCATGCTGATCACAGCGATGACTATGGCTATGAGGAGATTCCTCGTGTACCCGCGGGAGATCTGCATGGCCGTGATGATAGGGAGCACGAGGATAGCCGAGACGATGAGAGCACCGACGGTCCTCGAGGCTGCTGCGACGACGATGGCCGTCATGAACGTGAAGATGATGTTCACGAGGTCCACGGGAACACCGGAGAGTTTAGCGAGACGTTCGTCGAACGCGATGGCTTGGAGCTCCCGCCACATGAGCGCGAAGAACGCGAGCACCACTACGGAGAGGCCTATCACGAGCTTGAATTCCATGTCGGAGATGGCCACGACCGAGCCGAAGAGGAAGGCGGTGAGGTTCGCGTTGTTGGGCACGTAGGAACTCAGGACACCGGCGAGACCCACACCGAACGCGGTCATAACCGCTATCGAGACTTCCGAGTAGCGAGGAAGCCGTCTGCGGATGGCCTCTATGGAGAACGCGCCGATGACGGATGCGAGAACAGCTCCGAGCACCGGGTTTGCGCCGAGGACGAGTCCCGCCGCGACACCTCCGAGGGAGACGTGTGCGAGCGAATCTCCCAGGAGCGAAAGATGACGGATCACGATGATCTGTCCGATGCACGGGATGACGACGGCGAGGACGATCCCTACGATGAGGGCCGTACGCATGAAGTCGTAGGACAGGATATCCATCAGGCGTCCACCTCCACCGAGGTATCCGTTACGGTAAGGACGCGCGTGGCGTACTGTGCCACTCGATCCACATCGTGCGTGACGATGATGATGGTCGTGCCTTCTGAGTTGAGCTTGGAGAGTGTTTCGTAGAGGATGCCCTCGGAGAGCGTGTCCAGCCCTGCAGTGGGCTCATCGAGGAGCAACAGATCCGGCTCACTCAGGAACGCTCGGGCCAACATGGTGCGCTTGAGCTGTCCTCCTGAAAGGGTCCCGAAGGTCTCTCCTGCGAGGTCCGTGAGTCCGACGAGTTCGAGAGCACGATCGACGCGCTCCTTCCCATCGGACACCGTCCGCTTGAGCGGGCCCGAGAAACCGTACAGGTTCATGGAGACGATCTCCCGTACGGTCGCAGGGAATCCGAGGTTCTCGGTGTGCTGTGGGACGTAACCGATACGGCGCCAGCCCTTGAACCGCTCGATCTTCTCGCCGAACAGACAGATACAACCCGCTGCTGGCTCGAGTTCACCCAGGATCAGCTTCAGGATGGTCGACTTCCCGACGCCGTTCGCACCGGCGACCATGGCGTAGTCACCGGTGCGAACGTCGAAGGAAGCACGATCGAGGATCATCGCGTCCTCGTACGAGAACGTGATGTCACAGAAACTGACCGCTAAGTCCACTAATGCTCCAATGCGTCCGTGAGTACTTCGAGGTTCTTCCTCATGATACTCACGTAATCATCTCCTGCCGAGACCTCTTCTTCGGTCCTCGCGGCGACCGGGCTGAGCGTCTTCACTTCAGCACCCGTCTCGCGGGAGATGGTATCCGCTGTCTTGGAGTCGATGAGGGTCTCGGTGAAGATGACTTTCGCACCGGAGTCCTTCACCGCATCGACGATAGCGGCCATACGCTTGGCATCGGGCTCTTCATCAGCGAAGATTCCGGTGATTCCTGTCTGCTTTAAGCCGTAATCACGTGCCAGGTATCCGTAAGCCTCATGGGCTACGAAGATCCGTCCATCAGGAAGATCACCGAGAGCTGCCTTGAATTCATCATCCAAAGAGTCGAGCTCCTCGGCATGCTCGGCGTAGTTGGCCTCGAACCGATCGGCATGATCGGGATACTGGTCGATGAGAGCATCCGCGATGACACGCATCTGATGCTTAGCGTTCATGGGTGAGAGCCACACGTGGGGGTCGATATCACCATGGTCGTGATCGTCGTGGGCGTGAGCGTCATCATCGTGATGATGGTCGGGTGCCACGGTGTACGCATCAGGCGTGAGGAGCTCGAGACCCTCGCTCGTCACGACGGCCTTGGGGGCATCATCACCCAAACGGGCGAGAAGATCATCGGACCACGGCTCCATACCTGCACCGTTCATGATAAGCAGATCGGTACCAGCGAGCTCACGCATATCGGTCGCGGAAGGCTCCCACCCGTGCGGCTCGGTACCGTTGGGGATCAACAGAGCGACCGTGCCCTCGTCACCCATCACCTTGGATGCGAGGTCGTACATAGGATAGAAGCTCGCGGTGACACGGGGCTCTTCGGAACCCGCGCCCTTCTCGCCCCCATCACCATCTGTTCCACAACCGACCAGCAGCACTGCGAGAAATGCTGAGGCGATTACGGCTATAGTCATCTTCGAACGAATGGACATGGTTCTATCTCCAGATACGATTCGTGAATCTTGAGGATATACTTATTGAGAACGATTCTCAATAGCAAGGTGGTGTACACGAGATGAGCATGGACGAACTCAGAGCACATGGTCTCCGCGTGACGCATACACGCAGCTCCATACTGGAGGTACTCGAGAAGGCCGAGTCGCCGCTGACCGCTGAGGACATCGCACAGCGATTGGGCGATGAAGTGAGTCTGGCCACGACGTATCGGACGCTCGCCACCTTCACCGCACATGGAATCCTCCTGCAGACCACGTCGACCGATGGCGTGAGTTCGTACTCGCTCCCCCACGCGCCGCATCACCACAAATTGCGGTGCACGCGCTGTGACAGGACCGTGATGATCGAGGCGTGTCCGCTCTCGGAGTTCGAGGACCGCATCGCGCGGGATTCGGGATTCAGGATCACGGGTCATAATCTGGAGCTCCAAGGGATCTGCCCCGATTGCCAGGAGAGTTGCTGCGGACACGACCACGCAGGAGTCGAGAGCTGAGCTAGGCCGAAGATGCGTTCCGGACGAGCCAAGTGAACAAGCCGCGCGAGGGTTCGTCTCCCTTCAGCACCGTGAGCTCGGGGTGCCACTGAACAGCAACCACATTCGGGTACTCGGGAGATTCGATGGCCTCCACCATTCCGTCATCAGCACGGGCAACCACCTCGAAACCGGGAGCGACGGTCCGAACGCCTTGATGGTGCACGGTGGTGACATCCACCCTCGTGGAGCCGATGACGTCCGCGAGCCGCGAACCAGGCTCCAGGTCAACCGGATGCATGAGTTCACCTTTGAGATCCATATCGAGATGCTTGATATCCGTCATGACTTCGGTCTCTATGTCCTGGATGAGCGACCCACCCTTGAGGACGTTCAGTAGCTGCATCCCTCTGCAGATGGCGAGAACCGGCTTGCCCAGCTCCAGAGCTGCCTCGAGGAGCGCGAGTTCATGCGCATCCCGCTCCGGAGAGAGCTCTCCCCATATCTTCTCGACCTCTTCTCCGTAGAGCGCAGGATCCACATCATGGCCCCCGCTCAGTACGAGCCCGTCGATCCGACTCATGAGCTCATAAGCGGTCACCTCGGGCTCGGGTGATATCGGAAGGATCAGAGGCAGTCCGCCAGCACGGAAAACGCCCGTCGTGTAACCGAAGCGGACGAACTCGAGATGATCCTCGGGTTTAGGTGTGGAAGATATACCGATCAGTGGCTTGCGTGAGGACACGGACGACTCCTAGCGGCTCATTCGAGGACCTGCTCGAGTGTCCTCCCTTGCGTATGAACCGTAGGTACCCATCTGACCGGCTTCACGAGAGCCCAGATGGCGATCGGCACGTATGTGAACATGAACAACGGGAACGTGAAGATGTTGCGGATCACGAAGCCCTTCGAAGCGTGGATGTTGCGTTCCTCGGTGATCGAAGTCAGCAGTCCAAGCGAGAAGAACATGAGGTACATGAATCCAACGATGAACCCGATGGAGGCTACCGATCGGGTGAGATATGCGGTCGACCCTACGCTGCTGTCCATGAGTGCCAACACGATGATGATCGAGTTCACGATGACGGACGCGATGGTGATGAGAGATGCCGGAGCGATGGTCATGAGCAGGTCGTACGCTGCGAAATTACGATGGGCGAACGCCTGCTTGATGAGATCCTTACCGTAGTGCCAGAACACCTGGTAGAAGCCGCGCGTCCATCTCATGCGCTGGAGCCATGAGGCTTCAAACGTGATGGGTTGCTCGTCGTAGAAGATGGCATCCTTCGCGTAACCGATGCGGTATCCATTGATCGCGCACCAGACGGAGAACTGGATATCCTCGGTGAGCGTATGGAAGTTCCAATCCCCGAGTTCCCTCAGGAGCCTCGTCGAGACGAAGTATCCCGTGCCCGATACAGCACATCCGGTTCCGAGCCTCATGCGTGCGTTGTTCAGGTACTTGGACTCACGGAGGAACCAGAGCGCATAGCCACCCGATATCCAGCTCGAATCGAAGTTCTTGGAAGCACGGTAGCTCGTGGATACATCGAAACCTTGGTCGTACATGTCGTTCATGCGAGCGATGTAATCCGGACTCAGGAGGTTGTCCGCATCGAGGATGAGGACCGCTTCGTACAGCCCTGCGTATTCTTCCCGGATACGACCCATGCCGTACTGCATGACGTAACTCTTGCCATGGCCACCTTGTCCTACGGGACGCTCCAGGACGATGGCTCCCGCATCGCGGGCGACGCTCACCGTGTCATCCGTGCAACCGTCAGCGATGACGAAGACATCCACGGATTCCCGAGGATAGTCCTGACTCCTGATGGATTCGATGAGCTGTGCTATAACGACGTCCTCGTTATGAGCTGCCACCAACACGGCGAAGCGATGGTGGGTGCTCGCACGATGCAGTTCCTCTGCCTTCGGCTTACTGAACAACATGAACACGATGTACACGTATTGGTAGAAGAAGCACAGCGTGAGCAGTATCAGTGCGCTGATATTGAATATCTCTATTGGCTCCATGAGGCCGTAGAACTCCATCCGACCGGATCAGGTCGCGGAGATAGCCTCCATGACCGATTCCCCATATTCAGTCCTGCCCGCTGAGTACCTCTGCAGATCCTCGAGGACTCGTGCTAAGTCGTCAGGAAGAGGATCGGTGAACTCCAGTACTTCCCCCGTAGCGGGATGAGTGAAGCCTATCCGATACGAATGGAGGAATTGTCTCTCAAGACCGAGTTCGGGAAGACCATCACGAGAAATCCTCCCGTAGAGAGGATCGCCCACACAGGGGTGGTCGATGTAGGCCATGTGCACACGGATCTGATGGGTCCTGCCGGTGTAGAGCTTGCATTCCAGCAGCGTGTAATCGTACTTACGAGCGAATGATTCGAACCGTTCCACGACCGAGAAGGTCGTTAAAGCATCTCGCGCGCTGAGTGAGTCGGACACGGTCATCCGATATCTATCCCGCTCATGTCGTGCGATAGGAGCATCGATCAAGCCGGTGTCAGGAGCTATGGATCCGTGGACCAACGCGAGGTAACGGCGATCCAATTCCCTACTGCCGATCAGCGCTTGGAGTGCTGCTTGGATCCCATCATCCTTGGCGGCCACCATGAGGCCGGTCGTATCCTTGTCGAGCCTGTGCACGATGCCGGGGCGGTCCTCACCTTGCAGGGTACCGAGGTTGTCGATCCCGCAGTGCGCCACGAGCGCGTTGGCGAGCGTTCCCGAGGGATGGCCCGTGGATGGGTGACAGACGAGGTCCTCCTGCTTGGAGAGTACGATGAGCCTGTCATCCTCGAACCGGATATCGAGCGGGATAAACTGCGGTACGAGCACCGCCTGATCCGCCTCCGGAAGCGATACGCTCACACGATCCCCTTGTGAGACCGTGTGCTTCTTCACCGTTACGATCTCACCGTTGACGAGGACAGCACCGTCCTCGAGCAGCCGGACCGCAGCTGAACGCGAGGAGATCGAAGTCAGCGTGGCCAGATAGGCGTCGAGACGCTCACCGTCGTTATCTTCCAGTACGAGAGCGTTCACCGTTCTGCTCATCGGGGACACCCCTTCCGAGACGAAGGAACAGCGTGAGGATGAAGAGTGCGGTACCGATGGTCACAGCCACATCAGCTATGTTGAACACGGGGAAATCGAAGAACGAGAACGCGATGAAATCGGTCACGAAGCCATCACGGATCCGATCGATGACGTTGCCGATGGCACCTCCCACTATGAGGCTCAGAGCGATGAGTTCGGGCGTGTTCCGTCCTCCCGAGCTGAGGATGAACCACGTGGCGATGACCGTCACGATGATCGCACTCACGATGAAATACGCCGTAGCTCCTTCGAGGATGCCGAACGCCGCTCCCCTGTTCTCCACGTACACGAAATGGATCAACCCGGGTATCGCATCCATGAAGACGTTGTTGGCCATGAGGTTCTCTCGAACCCACTCCTTGGCCACTTGATCCGCGACGATCACGCCGATGATGATGAGGACGAACACGAGCAGTGCTCGACCGCGCTCCTTCGCCTTCGGAAGGAACGCGGTAGCCACCTCGTCGCCTACGATCTCAGCGATATCATCGATCGGGCTCATCGAGCCTCCAGGCCGGCCAATACCTCAGCGCACCGGCCGCATACCTCCGGATAGGCTTCTGAGACTCCGAGCTCACGCACGTTCCAGCAACGTGGGCACTTCTCGCCCACTGCAGGTTCGACGTGAGCAGCCAGCTCCTCACCGGGCTGGAACTCCACTCCTGCCACGATGAAGAACTCCTCGTAGTCGATCGTAGGTTCGGCGAGAAGGACGTCGACCAATCCTTGCGGGGCGGTGACGGTCACTCGAGCCTCCTGGCTCTTGCCGATGATGTCCTCACCGCGTGCATCCTCGAGCGCCTTGGTTACGACGTCCCTCACGTTAAGAGCGCTTCGATAGCGAGCGAGCAGCGGTGCAGCTTCCTCTTCCGTGAAGCGAGGCTCGTACCAGTCGAGGAGCTGTGCGAATTCCACGCCGGGCTCCCTCAAGGAGACGGGCATATGCTCGAAGACCTCATCCGCCGTGAAGGTGATGATCGGCGAGAGTACGCGCACGAGGAACTGCAGGATCTCAGCGGCAGCGGTCTGACCGCTCCGTCGGGTCTTTGAGTCCGCGGCATCGGAGTAGAGACGATCCTTGAGAGCGTCCATGTAGACACTGGAGAGCTCGGTCACGATGTAATCGTAGAGCGCGCGGTAGACCTGATGGAAGCGATACGTCTCGTAGCCCTCACGGACGGTAGCCTCGAGTTGCGTCAGACGTGCCACCTGCCAGCGATCGACTTCGAGCATCTCATCCAGTGCGACCGCGTCCTTCTCGCCATCGAAGTCATCGAGGACCGAGAGCAGGAAGCGGAGGGTGTTGCGGAAACGACGGTACGCATCCGACGTACGGTCGAGGATGCCTTCGGAGATGGATACGTCCTGCGAGGAGTCGGTCGAGGAGACCCAGAGACGGATGATGTCAGCGCCGCGCTTGTCGCAGACCTCGAGAGGATCCACGCCGTTGCCGAGGGACTTGGACATCTTGCGACCCTGTTCGTCCACGATGAATCCGTTGGAGACGACGTTCCTGTAGGGCGCCTCACCGTAAGCGGCGACGGACGTCAGGAGCGAGGACTGAAACCAACCGCGGTGCTGATCCGATCCTTCGAGGTACATGTCCGCAGGTCGACGGAGCTCCGGATAGACCTCGAGCACGCCGGTGTGTGAACAGCCGGACTCCCACCAGACGTCGAGGATGTCCTTCTCGGGGATGAACTCGTGGCTTCCGCACTTCTCGCACGCGATGGTAGCGGGCAGGTACTCGGAGGGATCCATGGAGAACCAAGCATCGGAGCCGTGCTCGTGGAAGAGAGCGATGACGGCGTCGAAGCTCTCCTCGGTCGCGAGCGTCGTGCCGCAGCTCTTGCAGGAGAACACGGGGATCGGCACGCCCCAGTTGCGCTGACGGGAGATGGTCCAGTCAGGACGATCGGCCACCATGGAGCCGATGCGGTTCACGGCCCATGCGGGGTGCCACGTCACGTCCTGCATAGCAGAGAGCGCCTTCTCGCGGAGGCCGGTGGCCTCCATGGAGACGAACCACTGCTCGGTGGCGCGGAAGATGACGGGGTTCTTGCAGCGCCAGCAATGCGGATACGAGTGCGACAGCGAGCCGTCGATGATGAGCTGATCGGTGTTACCGAGGTGCTCGATTATCGGCTCAGCCGCCTCGTCGATATCCATACCGGCGAACGCACCGGCTTCCTCGGTGAAGATACCGGCACCGTCGACGGGCATGTAGAGCGGCAGGTCGTATTCGAGGCCTACTTCGTAGTCCTCCTGACCATGTCCGGGTGCCGTATGGACAGCACCGGTACCACCGTCGAGAAGGACGTGGTCACCCACGACCACGACACCACTTCGGCCTTCGATGATCGGATGCACGTACGTGAGACCTTCGAGGTCCTTACCCTTGAAGACGAGCGGCTCGTCCTTGGCGTCGGTCACGAGCGTGGCGCCTTCCCACTGAGCGGCTTCCACGACCTGGGCGACGAGCGCCTTGGCCATGATGTACGCGGAGCTTCCGTGTACGACGGCTACGTACTCAGCGTCCGCCGACACGGCGACGGCTGCGTTCGCAGGGAGCGTCCACGGCGTGGTGGTCCAGATGGCGAGGCGCTGCGTCAGGCCGGATGCGAGAAGCGGGGCGAAGCCGTCTTCGATCTCGAATCCTACGTAGAGCGAGTGCCCCGGCTCATCGCCGTACTCGATCTCAGCTTCCGCGAGGGCGGTATGACAACTCCGGCACCAATGGATCGGCTTGCGGCCGCGATAGATAGCGCCATCCAGGAAGATGCGCTTGAAGATCTCTATGTCAGCTGCCTCGTAGGCGTGCTGATAGGTGAGGTAGGGATCCTCCCACTTGCCACGGACTCCGAGACGCTTGAACCCCTCGCGCTGGGAATCCACGTACTTCTCGGCCCATTCACGACAGAGACGACGGATCGTGACTTGATCCATCTGCGCGATCCTCTCCTTGCCCACGGTGACTTCCACCATGTGCTCGATCGGCTGGCCGTGGCAGTCCCAACCCGGGACGTAAGGAGTCTGGTAACCGCGTGAGGTCCAGTACTTATTGATGATGTCCTTCAGGATCTTGTTGAGAGCGTGACCCATGTGGATAGGACCGTTCGCGTACGGAGGCCCGTCGTGGAGGATGAAGGTCTCCTTGCCCTCGTTCTTCTCGAGCGAGAGCGCGTAGATGTCAGCCTCCTCCCACCGTGCGAGTCGGAGCGGCTCCTTGGTAGCGAGACCTGCCCTCATGGGGAACTCGGTCTTCGGGAGATTCATCGTTGATTTGTAATCGTTAGCCATATCCATCCTCTATCCGAAAGCATCTGATAAGGATACCGCAGTCATGTCACCTGTGGGGATGATCACACGTACGGACGCTCGACGTCCACACGCACTTCGTAGCCGTCGAACCGATCGGAGACGCGCTTCGCTACTGCATCGCTGATGGATCCGACATCCGAGACGGTGAAATCGACGATGATATCGAAGCTGATCGTGCGCTCGCGGTCGTCCACGTAGATCGCGTGCGGCTCACGCGCGTGTTCGAAATCCTCCAGGATCCCAGCGATCACACCGCGCATGCATTCGACGCGGTCAGACGCGGTGTTGATGGGATAGATCCCGAACACGAGGAATATCCCATGTTCAGCCAGGATGTGATCCTGAGCCTCCTTGAGGTACGGAGCGAACTCCCCTACCGCCACGTCGTCCTCGAGCTCCACGTAGACGGACCCTTTGTAGCGGTTGGGACCGTAGTTGTGGAGGATAAGGTCGTGCACACCCTTGACGTAGCGTGTCTTGGAGACGTCCTCGTAGATGTGCGTTGCGAGCACCGCGTCGGCGTTGGAGCCCACGATCCCGTCGAACGTCTCGCGGATGATGGTGAATCCCGCATACATGATGAAGAGGCTGATCACGAGACCGGCGTACCCGTCTATGGGCAGCCCCGTGAAGTACAGGATGAACGCCGAGACGAGCGCGACACCGGACTTGAACACATCGGTGAACGCCTCGACCGCCGTCGCCCTCAGGGCAGGTGCGTTGTGGCGCGCGGCAACACTGCGCGTGTAGAAGGCCATGGCGATCTTGACCAGGATGGCCATGACGAGAAGGACGAGGTCCAACGCCTGGAATTCGACGTCCTGCGGGTCGAATATGGAAGCCCATGACTCACGGAAGAACTCGATACCCAGGAAGATGATGATGGCTGCTATGAGCATGCCCGCGATGTACTCGACACGGCCGTACCCATGCGGGTGCTTGGCGGTGGGGGCCTTCTCGGCGAACCGGGCGCTCGCGATCGCGAGAGCCGAGTTCCCGGAATCCGTGAAGTTGTGCACGGCGTCGGACATGATGGCCACCGAGCCGGAGGTGAATCCGATGAAGAACTTCACTCCAGCGAGGAGCAGGTTCCCGAGGATGCCTACGACACCGGCTGTCTGGATCTCAGCATCTCTGTGGTCGCTCCCCATACGCTCGAATAGCTTCGTGATCGTATCGAACATGTCAGTATTCGATCCCTTTCCGTGCCATGACGCCTTCGTCGAAGTAATGCTTGATCGGTTGCATCTCGGTGATGAGGTCGGCCAGATCCCCGATCGTCTCACCGAGTCCACGGCCCGTCATGATGAGCTCCACGGTGACGGGCTTCTCGGCAACAGCGCGCTCGATGTCCTCACGGGTGAGGAATCCGCGCCTGAGCGCCTCCCCTACCTCATCGAGCACGAGCACATCCACGCCGCCCTGATACGAGGAGAGCGCTTCCTCGAAGAGCGCTCGGTTCATGGTCTTGAGATCACCCGGCTCGACCTGCTTGACCGGGAGTCCCACGCGCTCCGCGAACTCATGCTCCGAGCACTGCAACTTCTTCATGAACTGGAACATGCGCACATCCAGATCCGCTCCGAGCGCACGGGCGCAGAGTCCGAGCGCGGCGGTCGTCTTGCCCTTGCCACCGCCGGTGTAGATCTGGACGTACCCCCGCTCGAGACCGCTCATCAGCGTACCGCCCCGTCCTTCTCGCCGTATTCCGCGGCCGCTGCAATGAAGTTCTCGGCCATGACAGGCAGTGTGATGAAGTTGACGTGGGCGTAGGTCCCTACGGTGTTGCGGACGGTGTCGCCCGTGGTCCACCCGCCCGGACCTTCAGCGCGCTGGACGAGGTGGATGGCTCCTTCGTTCTCGATCTGCGAGTGATGGAACTCATGAGCGTTGTACTGCGTGAGCGAGGGGCACAGGAACGTGTCGTACATGGTGCGGACCTGGACGTAGCCGTAACGACGCACGGAATCCAAACCGAGTTGCGACGTTCCGCTGAACACTCCTACCAGCGGAAGCGTGCGTCCATCGGTCAGCTCCACATCCTTCATCAAATACGCGTAGCCCCCGCACTCCCCGTATATGGGCATCCCGGCCATGGAGGCATCCAACAGCGCCTGACGCATGGATCCGTTCTGCGAGAGCTGCTCGGCGTAGATATCGAAGTAGCCCGCACCCAGATACACTCCCGACGTACCTTCGGGGAGCGCTTCGTCATGGAGGGGCGAGAAGGGCGCGAGCTTCGCCCCCAGATGCTCGAGGAGCTTGAGCGATGAGTCGTAGTAGAACGAGAAACACTCGTCCCGTGCGATCGCTATGGTCACGCGCGGCTCGGGGTCGGGCGTGAGATCGTAGGTCGAGCTGATCGCCAGAGCCGATTGCGCGATGGAGATGAAACGATCGAGATCTATGGTCTCAGCAGCGAGCGCTGCAGCAGCTGCGATGGACTTCTCCACCATAGGGAGCCGCTCTATGGGCGTGAGCTCGAGCATGGTCGCAGGTAGCGATACCTCGTCCGCATGCTCCAGATACCCGATCACCGGCACACCGGTGAAGTCCTCGATCGACTCCTTCACCTTCGTGTAGTGCTCCTTACCGGTGATGGAGTCCAGGATTACGCCCGCGATCGTGACGCCCTTGCGGAACGTGGTGTAGCCATGCACGAGTGCCGCCGCGGACACACCAAGGCGGTGCGAGGGCAGCACGAGAATGATGGGCGTCTCGGTGAGGCGCGCGATCTGAGCCGATGATGCATCAGTACTCGTACCGATGCCGTCGAAGAGCCCGGCGAAACCTTCGACGATGGAGATGTCGACCCCGCCGGCGTTATGGGCGAGAAGCCCGTTCATGGCCTCGGCCGACATGAGAAAGCTGTCGAGGTTGTTCCCCACACACCCTGTAGCATGCTCGTGATAGACGATGTCCACGTAGTTGGGACCGCTCTTGTATGGCTTCACGCGAAGACCTCTGAGCGTGAGTGCACGCATGACGGCGAGAGCTATGGTCGTCTTGCCGGCTCGACTAAACGGAGCTGCGATCATCGCACGCGGGCACTCGGTCATCTCACGACTCCTCATCGTCCTGGGAGGGAAGGGTAGCGAGCGTGTCCTCGTCCGGAACACGTCCGGTCTCCCTCATCATCTTCAATACGGTGATATTACGCTCATCCTTGACAGGAGGCGTGCCAGGCATCTCGAGCACCACGTCCACATGGGAAAGACGTGGGTCGGAGGTCATGACACGGAACCCCTCGTACCCGATGGTACCCTCACCGATCCACGCATGGCGATCCCGGAGCGAACCGCGCCACATCAGGGAATCGTTCGCGTGTATCCAGATGAGGTTCTCGAGGCCGAGGGAGCCGTCCACCTCATCGAGCAACTCATCCCAGCCTGGTCGGCTGGAGACGTCGTATCCGGCTGCCCACGCGTGAGCCGTATCGATGCAGATGCCCGGAGCGGGAAGTCCCCTATTCGCGAGTTCGTGATGGATCTCAGCGAGTTCGGAGATGGTCGTCCCGAAGGTGGACCCGCTCCCCGCCGTGTTCTCGAGGACGAGCCTTGTCTTAGGATCGGTGATACCTGCCCTGGTGTACGCCTCTTCGATCCGATCGGCTATGCGGCTGGCGACACGGTCGCGTGGCAGGATCTTGGAGCTACCTACGTGCGTGTTGAGAGCCTGCGCCCCAATTCGTTCGGCCTTCTCGAGCTCATCCACAAACGCTGAGACGGAGAGCTCCTCGTTGTCAGGCTTGTCGGTCGCGAGATTGATAAGATACGCCGTATGAACCAGGATCGGAAGATCGATCCCCTCATCACGCGCTGCATCCAATGAGGCGAGGCGCTCCTCCTTCAGTGGGGGCGCGGACCACATCCGCGGAGAGCGCAGGAACATCTGAAGGCACTCGCAGCCCACGGAACGGGCGTACGAGAAGATCTTGCGGAAATCAGGGTCGCTCGGTACATGTGCACCTATGAGCATGTATATCTACCTCTTTCTTCGTCGAACACCACTCTACCCGAGTTGACGGAGCGGATGATCTACCATTGGAGCATGGAGACACCTCACGAGATCCTGGAACTCATACCGTGGGACGGCCCGGCCATAGCACTCCTCGACCTCGATGCCTTCTTCGCATCCGTTGAACAGCGCGATCATCCTGAATGGCGCGGCAAGCCTGTCATCGTAGGCGGCAAGTCGGGTAACCGCGGGGTCGTGGCTGCTGCGTCGTACGAGGCCCGCGTCTTCGGCGTCCACTCGGCCATGCCATCGGCAGAGGCGGAGCGCAGATGCCCTGACGCGATCTGGACGAGAGGGCGCCATGAGCACTACCGCGAGGTCTCCGATGGGATCATGGACATCATCCGCGATGAGACACCCTACATCCAGCAGGTCAGCATAGACGAGGCCTTCTTCGACATCTCACCAGGCACCTTCACGGGTGACCACCCCGTGGCCATCGTCCGCAGGATCCAGAATCGCGTACGCGAACTGGGTATCACGTGCTCGATCGGCCTCTCCACCTCGAAGACGGTCTCCAAGATCGCTTCGGACTTGGACAAGCCTGACGGCCTCACGATCATCTTCCCCGGCAGCGAGGAGTCGTTCCTCGCACCGCGCGACATCGCTGACCTGAGCGGGATCGGCCCCAAAGCTGTTCGGCGACTCCGCTCCGTGGGCATCGAGACTCTCGGTGACCTCGCTTCTGCTGATATCGAGACCCTCAAGCCTCACCTCGGCAGCGCGTCCGAGCGCTTCCGCCTCCGCGCGCGTGGTGCCGAGTACTCCCCCATCGTCATGGATGAACCGGTCAAGTCGATCTCCAACGAACGGACCTTCACGACCGACCTCACCGATGAGGACGATGTGACGTCAGCCGTGCATTACCTGGGCGAGAAGGTCGCGGGAAGGCTGCGCGCTCACGGGCTCGTGGCGCATACGCTCGTACTCCGAGTCAGATTCGACTTCGCGACCACGCGGAGCGCCCAGCTCCAAGTACCCGGAGGATTCGACGACCTCGAGACCATGCGTCCGCGACTCCGGGAGCTGCTCGATCGTCTCTGGACACCCCCGACTCCGATCAGACTCATCGGAGTGGGAGCTAAGGATTTCGATGAGCGGGATGAGCAACTCGATCTCTTCGATCCGCTGGAGGCTCCTGTAGAGCGGCCGAAACGACCACGCACGGCGGAAGCTCTCGATTCGATCAGAGCTCGGTTCGGGAGCGACAAGCTCATGATGGGAAGCGAGCTCGTGTCCCGTGAGCATCTTGGAGACACGATAGCCATGGACCCCGAACGCCAGCCACGTCGGGACCCCGATGATGAGGAGCCCGACTCCTAAAGGGCGGGCTCGTCCTTCTCGCCCGACTCATCCTCCGCATCCAGGAAATCCAGCTCCATACGCGGAGCATCTCCCCAGAGCGAACCGAGACGGTAGTAATCACGCGGCTCGGGCTGGAAGATGTGCACGATGACGCTGCCGTAGTCGATGAGTGCCCAATCGAGCGATTCCATACCCTCTACCGAGAGGGGGCGCTGCTGTTCCTTCTCGCGCACGTTCTCACGGACACCATCGATGATGGAGTCCACGTGCCTGTTGTTCTGACCGGTAGCTATGAAGAAGTAGTCCGCTATATCGGAAACGCCTGAGATGTCTATGATCTCCAGGTCCGTGGCCTTCTTGTCCCAGGCTGCTTGTGCTGCTGTCCGTACGATGTCACGTGATTCCACGTACACGTCCTTCCTTCGGGCTTCGTGGTCCATCCGTTCTAGTTATGGTTCCCTTTCCGGGAGGAACTACGCCGCTTGGAGCGTAGTCCGCTCGCTTCATGAGGGAAGCGCTTGCGCCTGGCGCGCTTGGGGATCGGGGTGATGCGAGGGTGGTGGAGGTCGGTCGACATGGCCAGCACATCCATCAGTTCGTTCCAGATCATGACCGATTCCGGGAAGATGGGACGCTCATGCTCCACGACATGTATGAGAGAGCTGCGCATGCAGGAGATGTAGAGCTCCTCGAGCGGCATGACGCCGATGTTCATGCGGAGCGCCTCGGCGCGCGGGTGCACGCGGAGCGGCTCCAGGAGATCGGAGACGTAGACAGCCATGTCCAGTGCCGACATGTGAACGGCGCCGATCGTGTGACGGCCTACAGCGATGAGGATGGAGTCGGTGAGCTCCGGATACACCTCGAGCAAGGAGAACGGCCCCGTGATGGAATGCAGGAGCGGGAGATGGAACTCCTCCCCTTCGGGAAGGTCCACCTCGAAGCGCTCGGCTTCAGCCACCAGCTCCTCGTAGGAGAGTTCCTTGTCCCAATCATGCAGGAGACCTGCTGCGATCGCCTGGTACGGGTCGATGTCATCGTAGAGCCGCGAGAGCTCCAGTGCTGTGGCAGCCACGCTCACCGAATGCCTGAAGCGGTACGGCGAGAGCCGCTGCTCCAGATCGGCTTCGTAACGCGCGAGGGTCTCGCGCTGTTCGGCGGTGAGATCCGCATCCCAGAACTTCATCGGTACAGGCCCTCCTCACGTATGAATTCGAGCACGATCCCGGGTGTCAGATATCTGATGGACTTCCCTTGCGAGACGCGCGTACGCAGATCCGTCGAGGAGATTGCCAGCGCAGGGATCTCGAGATACCGCACGTCGAACCGGAAACCTGACGCCTCATGCTGCTTGCGAGCCGACTCCAGGTCGTATCCGGGTCTCGTAGCCCCGATGAGTACGGCCGTACTGGCGATCCGGGACGCATCGCGCCACGTGAGGATGTCCAGTACGGCGTCCGCGCCGGTTATGAAGTAGAACACCACGTTGTCGGGATAGAGATCACGGAGTTCGTCGAGCGTATCCACCGTGTAGGTGACTCCGCCTCGTGCGATCTCCAGGTCACTGGACGAGAAGAACGAGTTCGAGCGGACCGCCAACTCCACCATCTCGAGACGGGTGCGAGCTGGGGTGACCTGCTTACCCTGCTTACGGATGGGATCGTTGGTGGGCATGAAGAGGACCTCGTCCAGATGGAACGCTTCACGGGCTTGCTCGGCCGTGACGAGGTGCCCGAAGTGGATCGGGTCGAAGGTGCCGCCCATGATGCCCAGATGGAACGTGGTCTCAGGCTCCTGGCGAGCGCGCTCGATGAGTGGTATCTCGATCAATTCCTGACCTGCCCATCTCCCCTGCAGAGATATTTCGTGGTGGTGAGCGCTTCGGCTCCCATGGGTCCGCGCGCGTGCAGTCGTTGCGTGGAGATCCCGATCTCCGCTCCCAATCCGAATACCTCACCATCGGTGAAACGGGTGGATGCGTTCACGTACACGGCAGCTGCATCCACGCGATCGAGGAAGCGCTCCGATGCCGTGTAATTCGACGTGAGGATCGACTCGGAATGCCCCGTGCCGTACGTGTTGATGTGCGCGATGGCTTCATCGACGCCGTCGACCACGCGGATCGCGAGGATCAGGTCGAGGAACTCGGTCTCCCAATCCTCTTCCGTGGCAGCCACGATATTCTCGCCCGCCAGGATCCCACGAACCCGTTCATCGCCCCGCAGCTCGACTCCGGCCTCGAGGAGCTCGTGCGAGAGCTCGGGCAGGACCTCGGCTGCGACAGCGTCATCCACGAGGAGTGTCTCCACGGCGTTGCACACGCCGGGACGCTGCGTCTTGGCGTTCATGACGATCGGGGTGATGGTGGAGGGGTCAGCGGTCTTCTCGATGTAGATGTGGCAGTTACCGGTACCGGTCTCTATGACGGGAACCGTGGATTCGGTCACGACGGTCGAGATGAGCGAAGCTCCACCGCGCGGGATGAGCACGTCGACGAGGCCGGTCGCCTTCATGAGGTCACGCGTCTCCGCGCGGTCGGTCGATTCTATGAGTTGGATCAGATCGGGCTCGAGACCCACGGATGACAGCGCGGAACGCATGGATTCCATGAGGCGCGTATTGGTGCGGAGCGCGGAGGATCCACCTCTGAGGATGAGCACGTTGCCCGTCTTGAGGGCAAGGCATGCGGCATCCACGGTCACGTTGGGACGGGACTCGTAGATCATGCCTACGACCCCGAGCGGCACCCTCACGCGTTGGATGCGGATACCGTCCGCGAGCGTGCGCCCGCTCTCGATCTCTCCGAGCGGATCGGGCTGCCGGGCGATGGCTGCCGCAGCATCAGCGATCGATGACAGTCGCTCTTCCGTGAGCGTGAGACGATCCACGAGAGCCTCGGGCGTACCTACCCGGCGTGCCTCCGCCACATCCTCCGCATTGGCAGCGAGGATGGGCTCGACATCACTCCTGAGAGCCTTCGCTATAGCCTCGAGTGCCTCAACCCGAGCCGCATGAGGCGACGTGTGCGAAGAAGACGCGATCTCACGAGCACGCGCTGCCTTACTCAGAGCTTCGGACATGGTCATCACTCCTTAGAGGACGGCGAGTTCATCCCGATGTATGACAGGTATCCCCTCTTTACCCGGGAGGATCTCCGAGATCTCATCGTTGTGGAGACGGAGGATCCGCGCGAGCTCGTCCGAAGAGAAGGATACCAGCCCGCGCGCGATCAGGCTCCCGTCCAGATCGGTGACGGCTATGCAATCACCTGGTGAGAAGAGCCCTTCCACGCGATGGACTCCTACGGCGAGAAGGGATCGACCGTTCGTCCGCAAGGCGTGGACGGCGCCGTCATCGATAGCTACGGAGCCACGGACCGTCCGAGCGAGCGCGATCCACATCTTGCGGCTGTTCATACGACGCGCGCCTTCCCGCGCGCGGAACCTCGTCCCGATGTCAGCTCCGTGAACGATGTCCTCGAGCTGCTCGATACAAGCGCTGCTCGTGACCACCAATGAGATACCCGCAGCTATGAGAGCCTCTCCTGCTTTCACCTTCGTGAACATACCGCCCGTTCCGTGGACGCTACCTGCACCTCCGGCTATCCGGATGTGCTCGGGTGTGATCTCCTCGATGAGCGGTATCACGCGTGCGTCGGGATCGAGCCGCGGATCGCACGTCTTCAGACCTTCGGTGTCCGTGAAGATGACGACGAGATCCGAGCCCGTGAGAACCGCTATGAGAGCTGCGAGGGTGTCGTTATCGCCAAAGCGGATCTCATCCACGGCAACGGTATCATTCTCGTTGATGATCGGGACCGCTCCTATGGAGAGCAGGCGATCGATCGTGTCACGCGCGTGAAGGTACGCCACACGATCCGCCGTGTCGTTACGAGTGAGCAGGACCTGTCCAACAACAGTGTCATGTTCGCAGAACGCACTTCGGTACGCACGCATGAGTTCAACCTGTCCTACAGCAGCGCATGCCTGTAGTCCTGGGATGTCCGTGGGGCGTTCGGAGAGTCCGAGGCCTTCCACACCCGCTGCGATGGCTGCGGAACTCACGAGGATCACGTCGATGCCGTTCCCCTGGAGCGACGCCGTTGCAGCAGCGAGTCGCTTAACCGCACCAGGATCGATGCGCCCCGAGTCATCGGTCAACGTGGATGTCCCGACCTTGATGACGACCCTCCGGACGTCAGCCATCGTACTCCTCGTCCGCTACACCCTCATCATCGAGGTACATATCATCGGGAGCTGCACCGGTGCCTTCCAACTCGAACGATCGACCCAGGATACGGATCTCGTCACCATCGACTGCGCCCGCCTCGACGAGCTTCTCCTCCAACTTGAGTGCGTCGAACCTGCGCTGCAGGAATCCGATAGCCTCATCGTTATCCCAGTCGGTCTGAAGCACCATGCGTTCGATATCACGGCCGGACACACGGAAAACGCCACCTCCGAGGTTCCCGATCTCGAACTCGGCGTCCTTGCGAGCGCGCTTGTGTTCCCATACCTGCTCGAACTCGGGAGCTGAATCATCGATCGCAGCGGCACGCAATTCGTGCACCTTCGCTCCCACCGTCCGGATCATGATATCCACATTCTTGCGCGAAACGGCCGAGACGGCGAGATACACATGCCCATCCTCTTCAACAGCCTTCTTGAGGCGCTCGGAATCCGCTTCCGTCTCCGGCAGATCGGCCTTGTTTCCCACCACGATCATGGGTCGATCAGCGAGTTCAGAGGCATATTGCAGGAGCTCCTCGTTGATGATGTGGTAGTCGGATACGGGATCCCGCCCTTCGTACGACCCAGAAAGATCCACGACGTGGATGATCAGTGCCGTACGCTCGATGTGGCGTAGGAACTCGTGCCCCAGCCCCTTCCCTTCAGCAGCTCCCTCGATGAGTCCGGGGATGTCCGCGACCACGAAGCTCTCGTCTCCGTTCTCCACCATTCCTAGGTTGGGTTGGAGCGTGGTGAAGGGGTAATCAGCGATCTTCGGACGGGCAGCGCTCATGACGGAGATGAGTGATGACTTTCCCGCCGATGGCATACCTACGAGAGCTGCATCCGCCATGAGCTTCATCTCAAGCTCTATCTGGTATGGGATGGCTGGCTCGCCGAGCTCGGCAAAGGCGGGAGCTCTCCGTGTGGACGTGACGAAGTGGATGTTTCCACGGCCACCCACTCCCCCTTGCGCGACGGTGATACGCTCACCATGCCGAGTGAGGTCAGCAATCATCTCAACGGGCTCCATAGTATCCTCGTCGAGCAGTCGCACAACGGTTCCCACAGGCACCGGCAGAACCAGATCCTGACCGTTCTTACCATGTTGCTTGGCACCTTTGCCGTGCGTGCCCCGCTCGGCCTTGAAGTGATGCTTGAAACGGTATGCGATGAGCGTGGATATACCCGAATCGGCCTCGAGGATGATGTCCCCACCGTCTCCGCCATCGCCCCCGTCAGGTCCACCTTTCGGGACATGCGCTTCTCGCCTGAACGACATACATCCGGCGCCGCCATCGCCTCCGGTGACTTGGATGCGTACCTGATCTATGAACATCGGTCGATCAACTCCCGTGTAGTGAACTCACATCACAATACAGCAAAAGCCCCCTGGTACAGGGGGCTTGCATGGAGCTCCTGGAAAAGAGTCTCAGCTACTGCGCTGGTACGATGTGTACGCGACGCTTGGTGCCGCGTGTGAACTCCACGGTACCGTCAGCGAGTGCGAAGAGGGTGTCGTCCTTACCGCGGCCGACGTTCTCACCCGGATGGATACGGGTGCCGCGCTGACGCACGAGGATGCTGCCCGTGGTCACGGTCTCGCCTGCGAAACGCTTGACGCCCAGACGCTTTGCGTGTGAATCCCGGCCGTTCCTGGAAGAGCCGAGTCCTTTCTTGTGTGCCATTTCAGTACCTGCCTAACTTCTACTCGGCTGCTGCTTCTACGGGAGCCTCGTCCTTCTCGACCTTCTCGGCCTTCTTGGACTTCTTCGGTCCCTCGATCGAAGTGATCTTCACGTTGGTGAGGTTCTGGCGGTGACCAAGCGTGCGCTTGTAGTTCTTGCGCTTCTTGAACTTAAAGACGATCTGCTTGGTTCCACGATGATGGTCGACGATCTCACCGGATACCTTCACCTTGGCGAGTTCATCCGCATCGGTGATGATCTTCTTGCCATCATTCAGGAAGAGCGCCTCGAGCTCGACCTTGTCACCGGGCTCACCAGCGAGCGTCTCGACCTCGATGACGTCATCGACGGCGACCTTGTACTGCTTACCACCGGTTGAAACGATTGCGTACATTTGGATTTACCCTTCGAATGGTGATGAAATGCAAAGTGGTATGCTACCAGCTCGCTGGGGGCGCGTCAAATACCAACTTAGGCCATGAGCAGCGTCTCGTCACAGCTATCACACCTATATCAGCTATCTCGTGGACGGCCGTCGGTTCGTGGGTGGCGAGAAGGTCCGAGCGCAACCTCTCCGCGAGATCTCTCGTGCTTCCAGGATCGGATCCGGCCAGGTCGATGACCATGAGACCGCAGAGGTCACCGCTTATGATGAGTTCGGTGACACGATCGATCGCTTCGGCGTTGGTGGCGTCCCGCGCTGCGCGAGCTGCCCCTGCCGTCGCGGTATCCACATCAACTGCCCAGAACGCTCGTGTGCGTTCGATGGTGATACGGCCTCCCGAGGGAAGCGGCCACTCTCCCTCATGCTCGGACACATCCACATCGGCGTCGGTATCGGCTTCATCCCTCAGGAGCCCGGGCCCACTCATAGCCCGTGCATCGGCGAGAAGCCGTTCGACCGTAGCGATACCGGCGTCGATCCGAGCGATCACGTCCTTCTCGCCCAGTCGAGCAGCGCTCGTACGGAAGATGACCGTGATGGGAGCTGTGAGGGTGTCGAGCTCCTCGATACGGGATCCGGTGATCCGATGGAGCTCAGCAGCTCGATCGGCCTCGATACGCTTGGAAGTCCTGAGCTCGACCGGTGGAGAGAACCACTTCCGAACCGACTTCGTGCCGTCAATCACGATGACGATATCCTCGCTCACGATCTCTATGGAAGAGGTGGCTTTATCGCGCTTCGGAGGGATGTTCCGGCGCGTCGTCTGGACGATGGTGGGACGACCCGGATCCAGCGTTGCCGCGGTCGCGCGATTCACATCGAGGAAGACCTCATGATCCCCCACATCCACGAATACGTGGCCGCTCGCGTCGACCGAGATCACCGTCCCGAGGAAGATCTCGAGATTCACGCGGTCAGCGGAGGTATCCATGAACCGTCATCTCCTTCGATGTACTGCGCGCGTCGCGTGAGCGACACCCGGTACGGGCTTCCATCGAAGATGCTGCCTATCAACAGGTCCGGTCGGAGTGAACCCTCCGGAAGCGCTCGCGTGGTGAAGCGGAGCAGGACGCGGCCGTCATCGGTAATCTCAGGTGCCGCTACGTCCACGAGCGTCTTGGCGAGGTCGGTCCGCTTGAGTTTCTTCTTACGCTCGAACTCGATGTAGCCTCGCTCGCGAACGGCATCGATCCGATCGGTGATCCCATCCACGGGAAGCTCGGTCGTGACCACAGCTTCGTATACGCCGATCGTGAGTGCGGCTCCCAATGACGGATCCTTCTCAGGAACGTATCCAGCTTCGAGAACCTCTATCCCACCCGATACAGCCTGCAGTCTCTCCCGGTAGGCCTCGGCCTTCTCGTACGCCGTCAAGGTGACGTCCACGTATTCGTCGTCGGAAGCGGTGCCTACCGGGAGCGCTGATGAGAACGCGATCTTCATCCGGGGCGAGAAGCCCTGGGTTATGGCATACGGCAGTCCCGCCCTGACGATCATGCGTTGTACGGCATCGAGGAGTTCCAGGTGTGCCAGATACGCGAGCCTCCCCCGCTTGGCATAGCGTACGCGGAGTCTGAATTCACCGGGCGCCATGACGCTCACCCGCTAACACGTTCTCGACGACGCGATCCTGACAGAGCCTGCATCCGGTGCATCCCACGAACGTGCAATCGGGGGTCGTCAGAGCTTCGAGTGCCCGCTTCCATTCCCTCGCGAGGAAGGCTCGGCTCACGCCGGCATCTATGTGATCCCACGGGAGTGGTCCATCCACGTCGAACGAGCGTTGTGCCCACTCATCCAGATCCACACCGATCGAGGTTGCCGCACGCGACCACCGATCGAAGTCGAATTCATCACTCCATGCGTCGAAACGAGCACCTTCACGCCATGCCATCTCGATGAGGTCAGCACCCCGTCGATCCGCCTTGGAGATCGCGGCCTCGAGCCGTGACGTGCCCGTATCGTGATACCTGAACTGAACGTTGCGCTTGGGCATGGCACCTTGGAGCAATCGGACCCTTCGAAGGACCTCATCGTGGGGGATCTGGCCGAACCATTGGAACGGCGTGACGGACTTGGGCACGAACACGGCGACTGAGACCGATACCATGAGACCACCGCGACGGTCCCCGGGGATCTCATCCCGCGCTACTTCCAGCACACGCTTGACGAGTTCAGCTATGGCGAGGACATCCTCGTCGGTCTCCGTTGGGAGTCCGATCATGAAGTAGAGCTTGAGACGCATCCATCCGTTGGCGAACGCTGCGCGAGCCGCATCCACCAGGTCCTGCTCGGTCACGTTCTTGTTGATTACATCACGGAGACGCTGTGACCCTGCCTCGGGAGCGAACGTGAGGCCACCTTTCTTACCTCCGGCTACGAGCTGAGCCATCTCCACGCCGAATGAATCGAGTCGTTGTGAGGGCAATGAGATGTTCTTCCCCGAATCCTCGAGGACGGTGTTCAACCGTGAGAGCACCGGTGCGATGCATGAGTGATCGGTGGACGAGAGCGACATCAACGAAACTTCATCGTATCCGGTCCTCCTCAATCCCTCGGTCGCGGCGGTGACGATCGTGTCAGCGGATCTCTCGCGGATGGGCCGGTAAGTCATCCCCGCTTGGCAGAACCGACATCCTCTGGCACACCCCCGCATGATCTCCACCGAGAGCCGATCATGGACCACGTCCATGTACGGAACCACCGGTTCGGTGAGAGCTGGAACGGACTCCAGATCCTCGAGGATGGCACGCTCTACGGGCATCGGAGCGCCCGGGTGGATCGGCTGCACCACGGACACGCCGGCAGTCTCGGTGGTTCCGTAGAAGGACGGTACGTAGACACCGGTCAAGGTCGCGAGAGTCTCGAGCTTCTCGACGCGTGTCCTACCTTCGTTGCGAGCTTCCGTGAGAACCTCGACGATCCGCGTGATGACCTCCTCGCCGTCACCGATCACGACAGCGTCGAAGAACGGCGCGAACGGTTCGGGATTGTAGATGGAAGGGCCGCCTCCGATGACGAGCGTGTCCTTCTCGCCCCGATCCTCCGCCCTCAAGGGGATGCCTGAGAGGTCGAGAAGCTCGAGGATGTTCGTAGCCGCGAGTTCATGCGGAACCGTGATGCCGAGGAGGTCGACGTCCTTCACCGGTGACATGGATTCGAGGACGAAGAGTGGGATCGATTCCCTCCTGAGAGCTTCCGCCATGTCCTTCCACGGCAGGAAGACGCGCTCGGCCGACGCGTCGGGCATCCTGTTGACGATGTCGTACAGGATGGCGAGGCCTTGATTCGGCTGACCCACTTCATATGTGTCCGGATACGCGAGAGCGACCCTGAAAGAGGCATCTCCCGGGTCGCGCGCTCCGAACTCACTTCCTATGTAGCGTGAAGGCCGCTCCACATCGAGAAGTAGCGGTTCCACCCGTTCCCAGAGAGAGACGCGGCCGTCCGTCGTATGTCCGCCCAACTTAGGAGAGCTCCCTCTCCTCGCCGGCGGGTAGGAGGGCCGGTGAGATCACGATATCCGTCATGCTGACGTCCTCAGCCACGAGCGGATCGGGCTGTTCACCCTTCTTATCGCGACGCAGCTTGGGAAGCTTGATGCGCTTCGTGGCTCCACCAGCGGCGTTCTTGACGTTCCCGGCCTTCTCGCCCAGCTCAGCGCCTACATCCGAGATGAGCTTGCCGAGGCCGTCCAGGTTGCCGCCTTGATCGAAGTACTCGATGGCTGCGCGACCCATAGCCATGGTGCCTGTATAACCGATTCCCGCTTTGACCGCCCATCCGAGTGCCGGTACGAGACCGATGACCTGGCGAGCTGCGGTCCTCAGGGCGAAACCGCCACCCACGATGGCTGCGAGCTCCTTCAGGCGCTCGGCGTTCATGGGCTTGCCGTACGTAGCTGCGATCTGGAGCAGCATCTTCATCTGGTTGGCCGTCATGATGGGCATGTCAGCACCGGGGATCATCACAACGCCACCGACGAGGGCGTTCTGCTTGGCGGTGTCGTTCATGATCTTGTGCGCCATGGCGTGGCGGATGAAGGGGTAGTTGGCTGCGAAGGCGAGGTCCTTGTCGGTCTCCTCGAGGATCCAGCGCGCCACGATCTCCAGCATGTCATCCACCGTGTCGGCTGTGATGACGTTACCCAACGAAAGAGGCACGTACGCGCTCTGAGTGCTGGCTTTCAGTGCAGGCATGTCCATGGTGACGGTGCGCGCCGGTACGCCGGCACGGCGGAGACGTTCATGGAGCTCACCGATGATCGGTGACGATCCCGCCACGATGAGGGCGATATCACTCTCGGTACTCACGACCGGCAGCTCATCCGAGAAGACGCTCACGTGGAGCAAGCCGGATGCCAGATGCGGTGTGAACGACTCCCGCATCTTCTCGACCAGTGCACGATCGGCTGACTCATCCACGAACACGGCTGTCCGGATCTCCTCTTTCCTTCGAGCATCCGTATCACGACCGGTATCCAGAAGTTCCTTGATATCGAAAGGGATATTCATCCGCATCATCCTCCTTGTTGGTTCGGTAGTTCCTACCCGTTCACGGTTCTGTTGACGCGCGAGCGCCCTCTCCAGACGGAAAGAACGATTCCAGCGGCTAGTAGCTGTACCACCATGGATGATGGTCCGTAGCTGATGAACGGGAGCGGGATACCCGTGATGGGCATGAGGCCCATGGACATCCCGATGCTCTCCAGTATCTGGAAGAGCCACATCCCCAGGATGCCGAACACGGTGAGCGTCTCGAAGAGGGTCCCTGCTGCTGATGCGATCGAGAATCCGTAGAAGATGAGCAGCGAGAACAGAACGAGGAGAGCGACACCGCCCACGAAGCCGAACTGCTCGGAGAGCAGCGCGAACACAAAGTCGGTATGGGCAGCGGGAAGGAAGCCCTCCCCCGCTTGCGACGCGTTGCCGAATCCCTTCCCGAGGAACTCACCCGACCCGATGGCGATCTTGGATTGCTTCAGGTTGTAGCCGGCATCCGTGTTCTCCAACGAAGGATCGGCGAACACGAGCAGTCGATTCATCTGGTACTGCTTCAACAACGATCGACTATCACCGAACCGTGCGTCGATGAGAGGGTCAGTGATCAGCACGAGCGCCACGAGCGCGACCACGATGGCGAGCGTGATGAGCACCCATTCCTTCTTGGCGCCGCCCATGACGATGATCGTCGCACCGAGCACGAGGATGATGAGACCGGTCCCCAGGTCGGGCTGGAGCATGATGAGCAGGAACGGGATTGCCAGCACCCCGAGCAGTTTCAAGTACTCCTTCAGGTCGGTGATCTTCCCGTTGTACTGCGACACGAGGGCGGCCATCAGCAGTATCGTCCCGATCTTAGCGAGCTCGGCCGGCTGGAAGTTGAACGGGATACCCGGGATCCTCACCCATCCGGTGAGACCTTGAGCTTCGACACCGATACCGGGGAGCAACGGCGCCAACATGAGTAAGACCACCAGGACGAGAAGCAATCGGGTCATGTTGACCAGCCGCTTGATCTCGAATCGCCACGCCACGACGGCTGCTACGGCGCCGATAGCCACACCGATAAGCTGACGGGTCCAGGACGCGTCAGCTATGGAGAGCGATGCCGAGTAGACGACGGTGACCCCGTATGCGATCAGGAACGCGAGCGTTACCACGAAGGGGATGTGGATTCCCTTGAGCAGCGTGTTTCGATTGTCCAGTGAAGCGCCGTCTTGTGCTGATGCTTTAACCACGACACTCACCTCGTCTGATCGATCGTGACATCCACTTCACCGATGCTCACATGGAGCAG
>CAYVBA010000001.1:73731-77982 GCA_964448475.1 uncultured Coriobacteriales bacterium | reverse complement strand
CGTGGTATGGGTACGCCCGCCGTCTGCGGTGCTGATGCGCTGCGTATCGATGCCGTCAAGAAGCAGGCAGCCATCGCCGGTACGGATATCGTCCTCAAGGAAGGCGATATCATCTCCATCGACGGAACCACCGGTATCGTCGTCATGGGTGAGGTCGGCCTCGTCACGCCCGAGCTCTCCGGTGATCTCGAGACCATCCTCGACTGGGCCGATGAGTCCCGTGACATGGGTGTCCGCGCAAACGCTGACAACCCCGAGGATGCTGAACTCGCACGCGAGTTCGGTGCTGAGGGTATCGGCCTCTGTCGTACTGAGCATATGTTCCTCGGTGATCGGAAGAATATCGTTCAGTCATTCATCTTGAGCGAGAGTGAAGAGGACCAGGAAAAGGCGCTCGACGAACTCCTCGCTGCTCAGACCGATGACTTCCTTGGTATCTTCAAAGCCATGGACGGTATGTCCGTCACGGTACGCCTCCTCGACCCGCCACTGCACGAGTTCCTCGATGACCCGCGTGACCTCGCTGTGGAGATCGCACGCATGGAGGAGCAAGGTGGGCACGAATCTGAGATCGAGAAGAAGCAGGCTCTTCTCGCTCGTATCGACTCCATGAGCGAGTCCAACCCGATGCTCGGTCTGCGAGGCGTCCGTCTCGCTATCATGCATCCTGAGCTGCCTAAGATGCAGACCCGCGCTATCGTGACCGCGACTGCACAGCTCAAGAAGGAAGGCTTGGATCCGCGGCCTGAGATCATGATCCCGCTTGTATCGCTGCTTCCAGAGCTGACCATCGTCCGTGAGGATGTCGAAGCGGTCATAGCCGAGGTCAGCAAGGAGTACGGAGTCGAGCTGGATATCCCGATCGGCACCATGATCGAGCTCCCGCGTGCTGCTCTCATCGCTGATGAGATCGCTCAGCATGCCGAATTCTTCAGCTATGGCACCAACGACCTGACTCAGACCGCGTTCGGTTTCAGTCGTGACGACGTCGAGTCCAAGTTCATCCCGATGTATCTCGAGAAGAAGATCATGCCGGTGAACCCGTTCGAGACCATCGATCCGGGTGTGGCCGAACTCGTGCGGATCGGATGTGAGCGCGGACGTTCCACCAACCCCGATGTCCACCTGGGCATCTGCGGTGAGCACGGTGGAGACCCCGACTCGGTCAAGACCTTCTACGAGATCGGTCTCGATTACGTGTCCTGCTCGCCGTATCGTGTGCCGCTCGCGCGTCTCGCTGCAGCACAGGCGCATCTTGAAAAGGGCACCGCCAGGAGTGACAACCGCTAGTCGATAGCGGCCTTCCAGGTAAATCACAGGCAGGGTCTGACCCCGGAGTTCGGGTCAGACCCTCCCTGCTTTCCAGCCTGAGTGCAGATCCCGCTCAGGCGTCTATAGCACGTTGATATCCAATGCAAGGAATTCTTCGGATTACGATACACTGGACGCTCCAAGTCAGGTGAAAGGTAACCCATGCGGATCCGAGACAGAGAATTTCAGGAGTCTGTCGAGCAGGACGTACTTGCTCCTGATGCTGCGCGCGCTCGGGAATCGCTCGGGACCTCGACCCCGCGTGAGATCGACCGCTTCCGCACGGATTTCCAACGAGATCGAGATCGGATCCTGCACTGTAAGTCCTTCCGCAGGCTCTCCCACAAGACCCAGGTCTTCATAGCGCCCGAAGGCGATCACTACAGGACGCGCCTCACGCATACGCTGGAAGTGGCTCAGATCGCACGAACGATCTCGCGAGCTCTCGGTCTCAATGAAGATCTGACGGAAGCCATCGCTCTTGCGCATGATCTGGGTCACACGCCGTTCGGTCATACGGGCGAGGAGGGGCTCTCCTGGGCGCTCGCTGAATACCGCGGTTTGGATCCCGAAGCGCCTAGCAGTAGACGACTCTACCGCCACAATGAACAGTCAGTCCGGGTGGTCGAGGTCCTGGAGAACGATCGGAAAGGACTCGGTCTCACAGCCGAGGTCATCGACGGCATCGCGCACCATACGGGCTCCACGAAAGCGAAGACGCTCGAAGGTCGTGTGGTGGCCATCGCCGATCGTATCGCGTACGTGAACCATGACATCGACGATTCGTTGAGAGCTGACATGATCACGATCGATCAGCTACCGGCCTCCACGGGAGAGATCCTCGGCGCCACCAACTCCGAGCGCATCACGACCATGGTGACCGACCTCATCGAGACGAGTGCTCCTGTCGGTGACATCATCATGTCGGAACCGGTCCATCGCGCCATGATGGAACTGAGGGCTTTCCTCTTCAAGCACGTCTACGTCTCCTCCCATGCGAAGCGCGAGGAGCCGAAAGCATTCCGTCTCGTGCGCTCGCTCTTCTCGTACTACATCGACCATCTGGATGAGATACCGTCGGAGTACCGGGTGGCGGACGAATCGCCCGAGGTCATGGTCACCGACTTCATCGCAGGCATGACCGATCGCTACGCCATCAGGACGTTCGAGAGCATCGCCATCCCTCGCAACTGGAGATCGAGGTCCGATCGTACGTGAACAGGACCGAATTGAAGAGCGCGTTCGTCACCGCCATCCCCATCATGTTCGGCTATCTCATGCTCGGTCTCGCGTGCGGGATCCTGTTGAACGCCGCTGGTCTCTCAACGATCCAAGTAGGCCTGCTGTCCCTCTTCGTCTACTCCGGCGCCGGTCAGTTCATGCTGGCCAACATGATCATCGCGGGTATCCCCACACTCACCATGCTCGCTTCCATCACGCTCGTGAACTCACGCCAGATGCTCTACTCGTCCGCATTGACCCGTTTCTTCAGGAAGTTGCCTCTGGGCGAGAAGTTCTTAGCATCCATGTTCGTGACGGATGAGACGTTCGGGATCGGTGTGGTGAAGCTCCAGACGGCGGATTGGTCAGCTGCTCAGCTCTTCGCGCTCAACACGGCGAGTCATTCCTCGTGGATCGTGGCGACCATGATCGGGTCGGTGCTGGCCGATGCGGTGACCATCCCGCTCGCCATAGCTTCGTTCGGCATGACCTCTATCTTCATCTGCCTGCTCTTCTCGCAGAAGGGGAGAGCCGACTACATCGTGGCCGGCATCGTGGCCTTCGTGGCAACGGCCATCGTGAAGTTCACACCGTTCTCCGGGCTCGCGATCCTGATCGGTGCCGTCATAGGCGTCATCGCGGGTATCACTGCCAACCGTATCCGTGGGATCGAGGATGGGCTTCATTCCGACGCCGTCTCGATTGGAGGTGGTGAGGATGCCGTGGTCTGAGTATTGGCTGATCGTAGCAGCGCTGGCGATCACGATCCTCATCTTCCGCGTGGCACCACTGTTGCTCCTTTCGGGTCGTGAGCTGCCTGAGAGCATCGAGCGAGCCCTCAACTTCGTGCCTGTGGCTGCGTTCGCGGCGCTCGTCGCGAACGACCTCGTGGATCCTGCTGCTTGGGTCGATCCGAGCATCCATGACGTGATCCCGCTCATAGCGGCGCTCCCCGTCATCGTGATAGCGCTCAAGACGAGGTCCCTCGCGGCGTGCATCATCGCAGGCGTGGGGTTCTACGCGCTGCTTACCTTCACCATCGGCGCTTGATGGGGGAGACATGGAGGGCGCAAGACGTCACGTCCTTCTCGCCTGGACATATTGCACCCTGGCGAGCCGATAGGTTATAGTAACGAGTCGCGTCTCTCCGACACGTGATGAACGCATGCACCCGTACCGATCGAGATAGAACAGGATTCAACGATGGATATCATTCGCGCGATCGAGCGCCAGCAGATTCGTGAGGACCTCCCCGAGTTCGTGGTAGGCGACCACGTCAAGGTCCACTACCGCATCAAGGAAGGTGAGCGCGAGCGTATTCAGGTCTTCCAGGGTGACGTCATCCGCAAGAGCGGTGCCGGTAACCGTGAGACCTTCACCGTGCGCAAGATCTCCTTCTCGATCGGTGTCGAGCGTACGTTCCCCGTTCACTCGCCGAAGATCGACAGGATCGAGGTCGTCCGTCACGGCCAGAGCCGCCGTGCCAAGCTCTACTACCTGCGTGATAAGGTGGGTAAGGCAGCGATGCTCAGGGAGAAGCGCATCCGCTAGAGGATGTCGCGTCACACAATATGAACCGAGCCGATACCGCTCCTTCGGGGCGGTATCTTCTTTGAGAGGGGAGATCCATGACGGTCGCCGAGATAGCAGCTGTGTTTAAGAGCCTCGGACCTGCGGATCTCCCCTCCTTCATCGATCGGTTCGAGGGTGATCCCCGCG
>CAYVBA010000001.1:48080-73631 GCA_964448475.1 uncultured Coriobacteriales bacterium | reverse complement strand
CTCCTCATACTCGGATCAACCGAAGAGACGAGGAGCGTTTATGGAAGTTGCGGATATGTCGCCCAAGGAGTTGGGCGAATGGGGCGAGGATATCGCTGTTGGATTCATGGAGCGACGTGGGTTCGATGTTCTCGAGAGGAATTGGAAGTCGTTCTCGGGTGAAGTGGATGTGATCGGCAAGCAAGGATTCGTCCACGTGCTGGTAGAGGTGAAGACCCGGAGGTCGCCCGAGGGAAGCTTCCCCGAACTCGCGGTGGATGAATACAAGCAACGTAAGTACGGAAAGCTTGCTGAGGAGTACCTGGCAACGCTCGGACGCACGGTGACCATCAGGTTCGATGTCATCTCGATAGCAGTGGTAGACCATGAGCGTGCGTACTTACGCCACATCACGAACGCATTCCCCATAGACTCATGAGCGGTTCACGGACCATCTGCAGGACGGGTGTCATCCGTGGGGTGGAGGCACACGAAGTGGACGTGGAGGCGGCGGCCACGCAAGGGATCCCCGGCATCGTGATCACGGGCATGCCCGACACCATGGTGAGGGAATCGGTGGCACGGATCCGCTCGGCTCTGAGGGGCAGCGGGTTCTCGGTGCCGCGCTTGAGGATCACCATCAACCTCGCGCCTGCCCGTTTGAAGAAGACGGGAACGGGGCTCGACCTGCCGATCGCGCTCGCCGTACTAGCGGTGTCGGGGCAAGTGCCGCAGACGGGGTTCTCGGAGATAGCGCTCGTCGGAGAGCTGTCGTTGGACGGTGATGTCCGCCCGGTTCCGGGGATGCTCGCTTTCGTGGAGATGGCCGAGAGGTTCGGGAGGCGCCTCCTCTGCATGCCCGGAACCGATCCGGGGTCGGCGGATGCAGGGACGGTCTCTGTCATCCGTAACCTGGCTGAACTGAGGTCGGGCGCAGCGTGCGGTCACCCGCCTGCGCTGAACAGAGCATCGAGGGGCGAGAAGAGCGCTCTCGATTTCTCCGAAGTGACCGGTCAAGGGGTCGCGAAGCGGGCATGCGTGATAGCTGCGGCAGGGGGATTCGGCCTTCTGATGGTAGGGTCACCGGGCGCAGGGAAGACCATGCTCGCACGGAGGCTTCCTTCCGTACTGCCCGCTCTCGGAGATCGAGAACTCCGTGAGTCAGCTCGCATCCATTCGGTCGCAGGTCTGCCGTTCCAACACATCCTGGCGGGTGATCGACCGTTCGAAGCTCCGCATCATTCGGCCACCATCGCAGGGCTTCTCGGTGGTGGGAATCCGCTCAGGCCGGGAGTTTCCTCACTCGCTCACAACGGTGTCCTGTTCCTGGATGAGCTGGCGGAGTTCAAGCCGTCGGTCCTGCAGAGTCTGAGACAGCCGATGGAGACAGGGACGATCCGGCTCGTACGAGCGGAAGGAGCATACGATCTTCCCGCACGATTCCAGCTCGTAGCTGCAACCAATCCCTGTCCGTGCGGATACCTCACCGAGGCCGATGGTCGGTGTTCCTGTACACCCACAGCGATCCGAGCGTATCAAGGACGCGTGGGTGGTCCTCTTATCGACCGATTCCCGCTCCGGATCACGGTGAAACGTCCAGCAGCCGGTTCCGTCATCTCGGGTGGGAGCTCCATGGATTCGGCTACCATGCGCGGACTCGTGGAGCGAGCACGTGCCCGTGCTGCGGATCGGAGGCGGAGCCCCGAGCGTGATGATGACCACCCGGAAACCATGGCATCTCTGCTCCAGGAAGGCTACTTCTCCCCGGTATCCATCAGACGGCTCGAACGGATGGCCGATGCTCGGCATCTCTCCGGTCGGGGGCTCGTGAGCGTGGCGCGCATAGCCCGCACAATCGCTGATGTGGACGACAGGAACAGCGTCGAGTCACAGCACATAGACGAAGCCATCGGCTACCGGATGGAGGGATTCGGTGTCTGATTGGACGCATGGCATCCCACGCACGTGGATCCGGGACGACGACCCTCGCTATCCCGAGCGGTTGCGAGACCTCCCGAAACCACCCGAGGAGCTCTACATCCTGGGAGATCCGGCAGCGCTCACCACGCCCATGATGGCGATCATAGGGGCGAGAAGGGCCACGCCTTATGGTCTGTCGGTCGCTGAACTAGCAGCACGTACCGCGGTCGAGTCCGATCTCACCGTCATCTCAGGTGGGGCCGCCGGGTGCGATTCCCATGCGCAGCACGAGGCAGCATCAGCCGGATCCCGTGTCGTATCGGTAGCTGCGTGCGGTCCTGATGTCGTCTATCCGAGTGGATCTGAGAGCGGGCTTCTCGCCCTCCTGGATGCAGGGGGTGCGGTCGTGTCGGAATACCCGTGGGGCACGCGACCGACACGGTGGCGGTTCTCGGAGCGGAATCGGATCATCGTCGCGCTGGCTCAGCTCGTGCTCATCGCTGAGGCTGCACTGCCTTCCGGCACGTTCCTCGCAGCGAACCTCGCGAGCGAGCTCTCGAGGACGCTCGTAGCAGCACCCGGCTCGATCTTCTCGCCTGAATCCGAAGGAGCCAACTACCTTCTGAGCGACATAGCGACGCCCATCTGGAACACGCGGAGTCTGCGGGAGATGATCGCGCTTACATTCGGTACCATGCTCGTTCGGAGAGAAGAGAACGAGGCCGGGACGGCGGACACGGTGATGCGTTCGTTGATCGCGAGTCCCATGGACGCGGAACGGCTCGCGGATTCGCTCGGCGTTGAGGCCGTGGATGCGATACGGTTGTTATCCGCGTACGAAGCCGATGGTCTCGTGACCAGAGGACCTGACGGGCGATACGCTCCGACGCCCGCTTCGTACCGCTCCCTCGGCATGATGTGACCGGAAGGTGACCGGATGGAATCGGTTCGTGTGATAGGTGCAGGTCTGGCTGGCTCCGAGGCGGCGTTGACGCTCGCCGATCGGGGTGTGCACGTCATACTCCACGAGATGAAACCGGAGGAGATGACTCCGGCTCACGGCTTCGAAGGCATGGCTGAGCTCGTCTGTTCCAACTCGTTCAAGTCCATGGACGAGAACAGCGCGGCCGGTGTCCTCAAGCGGACGCTTCGGATGCTCGGCTCTCACCTGATCCGCATCGCTGACGAGTGCGCCGTCCCTGCCGGAGGGGCGCTCGCAGTGGACCGCGAGGAGTTCTCCCGAGCTGTGACCGCTGCGTTGTCCGCACATCCAGACATCACGATCGAACACGGGAGAGTGGATGCGCTTCCCGAGGAGGGGAGAGTCATCGTAGCGACCGGCCCCCTCACCACTGATACGCTCGCGTCCGAGCTCCTGGAGCTCGTGGGTGGCACCTCGCTCTCCTTCTTCGATGCCGCTGCTCCCATCGTGACGGCTTCATCACTCGATCGCGACATCATCTTCGCTCAATCCCGCTACGACAAAGGCAGTGGGAGGGATTACCTCAACGCACCGCTTACCAAGGAGCAGTACGAGGAGCTGGTGGAGGAGCTCGTCGATGCCGAGCGCGTGGAGCTTCGGGAGTTCGAGCGTCGGGAGCTCTTCGCCGCATGCCAACCGGTGGAGGAAGTCGCTCGGAGTGGTCCTGGTTCTCTCAGGTTCGGAGCTCTCAAGCCGGTCGGCCTCACCGCACCCGATGGCACGAAGCCGTTTGCCGTCGTCCAACTGCGAGCGGAGAACCGTGACGCTACGGCGTACAACCTCGTAGGATTCCAGACCAACCTCACGTTCCCCGAGCAACGCCGGATCTTCTCGCGCATCCCCGGACTTCAGAACGCGGAGTTCGTCCGATACGGTGTGATGCACCGTAATACGTACCTGGACGCTCCGCGTGTGCTGGATCGTACGTTCGCTCTCCGCGTGGATCCACGGATCAGGATCGCCGGGCAGCTCACGGGTACGGAAGGTTACACGGAAGCGGTGGCCACCGGGCTTCTCGCCGGATTGAACACCTATGCTGAGGCGGCAGAACTCGAACCCCT
Organism: uncultured Coriobacteriales bacterium; assembly: GCA_964448475.1. Taxonomy (GTDB): domain Bacteria; phylum Actinomycetota; class Coriobacteriia; order Coriobacteriales; family CAYVBA01; genus CAYVBA01. The sequence goes on along the minus strand of CAYVBA010000001.1, from coordinate 69,689 downwards.
GATACTGCCCGATGAGACGGTACTCGGAGCTCTTCTCGGGTACGCGACCGACCCTGAGACGGAGCCGTATCAACCGATGCATGTGAATTACGGCATCATCCCGCCTCTCGAGGATCCGGTGCGGAAGAAACGTGAACGTTACGCTGCGTATTCGGCGCGTGATGAGAGGCTCGTACGGGACGTCGTATCCGAGCGGGCGGATCTCATCGGGAATGGGATCGATCACGGCTGGGTCAGGAGGGATGCATGAAGGATGCGCGACGACTCGCCGATGCCTTCCTGGATTCCCTGATCCACGAACAGCGGTATTCCGAACACACTCTGAGAGCGTATTCGACCGATCTTGCCACCTACCTCGACTGGGTCGAGCGAGGTGGTTACGACCCGCTCGCCATGACGCACCGCGATTTCAGACGCTACCTCGGTGACCAGGATCGCGCCTCTTACGCGCGCCGCACGATCAACCGCCGCCTTTCCGCCATCCGCTCCTTCTACGCATGGCTGGCGGAGGAGGGCATCGTGGATTCGGACACCACCGCACTCATCCGCAGCCCAAAGATCCCTAAAGGACTCCCGCTCACCGTCTCGCGCGATGAGATGCATGCACTCCTGACCGAGACCGACATCTCCACCCCCGAAGGCCTTCGTGACCGAGCCATCTTCGAGCTCATGTACGCGACGGGTGCCCGTATCTCGGAGATATCCGGTCTCACGCTCGCTTCCTTCGATCCGGGCGAGAAGACCGTGCGTTTGTTCGGAAAGGGTCAGAAGGAGCGCATCGTCCCGCTGCATGATGAAGCGGTGAGGATGGTGACCGAGTATCTTCGCGTAGTCCGACCTACCCTCATGCGGCCAGCGTCCGGTGACGCGCTCTTCCTCTCGAGCAGAGGCAATCCGCTCTCAGCGGATGCGATCCGTAAACGGTTCAAGAAAGCTCTGGCAGAAGTAGGTGCGGATAGTAATCTCACACCGCACGCACTCAGGCATACCTTCGCATCCGACCTTCTCGAGGGTGGTGCGGATATGAGGAGCGTCCAGGAGTTGCTCGGACATGAGTCGCTCTCCACGACACAGGTCTACACGCACGTCTCCATAGAACATCTGAAAGACACGTTCAACCGTGCTCACCCGCGGGATTAATCTGATACAATACATCGGCTCTATACATCACGCACGTGCGGTACCTATGTGCACAGGTGCCGGGGAGGACCCCCGGTTGCACCTCTAGGGATGACCCGCACGGAGGCAACAACCTGTGGAGGTAAGTACTATGGCACAGCAAGTGAACATCAGGACCCTGTTGGAAGCGGGCGTACACTTCGGGCATCAGACCCGCAGGTGGAACCCCAAGATGAAGCCGTACATCTTCGGCGAGCGCGGCGGGATCTACATCCTCGACCTCAAGCGCAGCTTGATCGAGCTCGACGCAGCGTACAGCTTCGTCCGCGACCTCGCTGCGAAGGGTGGATCACTCCTCTTCGTAGGCACCAAGAAGCAGTCGCAGGAAGCGGTCGAGAAGGCAGCTAAGCGCTGCGAGATGCCGTACGTGAGCCAGCGCTGGCTCGGTGGCATGCTCACCAACTTCGTGACCATGCGCTCCCGCATCGAGCGCCTCGAGGAGATCGAGCGCATGCAGGAGAGCGGCCAGATGGCACTTCTCCCCAAGAAGGAACAGATCCTTCTCGGCAAGGAGCACGGTAAGCTCGAGCGCAACCTCGGTGGTATCCGTGACATGCGTCGTACCCCGCAGGCGATCTTCGTCGTGGACACCAAGCGTGAGGAGATCGCGATCCGCGAGGCTCGTCGCCTGGGCATCCCCGTCGTGGCACTGCTCGATACCAACTCCGATCCGGACGATGCCGAGTACGGCATCCCCGCGAACGATGACGCCATCCGCTCCATCGAGCTGATGTGCAACATCATGGCCGATGCAGTCCTCGCCGGCACCGGTAAGGAAGCAGTCTCCGCCGAGGAGATGGCCGGAGAGACCGCACCTGAAGCAGAGGCTTCGGCAGCTCCCGTTGCTGAAGAGGCCGCACCTGCAGAGGAAGCCGTAGCCGCACCCGAGGCTGAGGTGTCCAACACCGTAGCCGAGGTACCGGCAGAGGAAGAGGCTGCAGCCCCTGCAGCTGAGTAGGGTATCCAACAGAGAGACATACGAATCGAACCTCGAAGGAGGAACCGTTACATGGCAACAATCACCGCACAGCTCGTGAAGGAGCTCCGCGATCGTACCGGCGCCGGCATGATGGAGTGCAAGAACGCACTCGTCGAGTCCGATGGTGATATCGAGAAGGCGATCGACATCCTCCGCACGCGTGGCCTCGCAGCCGCCGTCAAGAAGGAGGGTCGTGAGACCAACGAGGGCGTCGTCATCGCCGAGGTCTCCGAGGACGGCAAGCTCGCCGCTCTCGCCGAGGTCAACTGCGAGACCGACTTCGTAGGCACCAACGAGGTCTTCCGTGCATTCGCTAAGCAGGTCGTCGATGCAGTAGCCGCTACCGACCCCGCTGATGTCGAGGATCTCAAGCAGAAGGAGATCGACGGACAGAAGATCGAGGATCTCCTCGTCGAGCAGATCCACAAGATCGGCGAGAACATGCAGATCTCCCGTTTCGCCCGCTTCGAGTCCGATGGCTCCACCCATATGGACAGCTACATCCACGCTGGTGGGAAGATCGGTGTCATCGCTGAGTTCGCAGCTGCTGACGCTGAGACCTTCTCGACCGACGCGTTCAAGGAGATGGCGCACGACGTGGTCATGCACATCGCCGCGACCGCACCTCTCGAGGTGTCGCGTGAGGATGTCGCTGCTGACGTCGTCGAGCACGAGCTCTCCATCTACAAGGCGCAGGCTGCTGAGAGCGGTAAGCCCGAGAACATCCAGGAGAAGATGGCTGAAGGCCGTCTGGAGAAGTTCTACAAGCAGTCCGTCCTCCTGGAGCAGGAGTTCGTCAAGGACCCGAGCCAGGCCGTGAAGGATATCGTCTCTGCAGCTAGCAAGGCCGCAGGCGATGAGATCTCCGTGGTCCGTTTCGAGCGCTTCGTTCTCGGCGAGGAGTTCTAGGAACCATACGTGCTACTCAAGATGGACCCGGTGCCGCATGTCGGCTCCGGGTCTTTCTCATGTACGGGGTCGGACACCTGCTCGCACGGGCCCGATCAGCGGGAGTACGATAGAATAGCCAGGATACGTACGGATGGAAGGAGCACAGTGGAAGAGTATCGCTACAAGCGCGTCCTCCTGAAGCTCTCCGGTGAGGCCTTGATGGGGGATGCCGGGTACGGTATCGATCCCAAGGTCATCGCTTCTCTTGCTCGGCAGATCAAGCCGGTCGTGGACGACGGGGTCCAAGTAGCCATCACCGTAGGCGGCGGGAACATCTTCCGCGGCATGGCTGCCTCCACCAAGGGTATGGACCGCGCGCAAGCCGATTACATCGGCATGTTGGCCACGGTCATGAACGCACTGGCTCTTCAGGATGGGTTCGAGAACGCAGGCATCACGTGCCGCGTCCAGAGCGCTATAGACATGCGCGAAGTCGCTGAGCCCTACATCCGTCGTCGAGCCATCCGACACCTCGAGAAGGGCCGCGTGGTCATCTTCGCAGCCGGAACGGGCAACCCGTACTTCACCACCGACACCACCGCAGCTCTCAGAGCCTGTGAGATCCACGCTCAGGTGCTCATGAAGGGCACGAAGGTGGACGGCATCTATGACAAGGACCCCAAGGTCCACGAAGATGCTGAGCGCTACGGATGCTTGAGCTATCTGCAGGTCGTCACCGATGAGCTCAACGTCATGGATATGACGGCAGTGACGCTCGCCAAGGATAACGACCTTCCTATCATCGTCTTCAACATCGAGAAGGACGGATACCTCACACGTGCCCTCAAGGGTGAGGATGTAGGGACCGTCGTCACCAACGAGGAGGAATCCCATGAGTGAGCCCGTCAACACAGCACGCGATCACATGGACAAGGCGATCACCGCGTTCGAGAACGAGCTGGTCCGCGTACGCACCGGTCGCGCGAACGCTCATATGCTCGACGGGATCCAAGTCGACTACTACGGCGTCCCCACTCCGATCACCCAGCTCGCAGCCGTGAAGTCCCCCGAGGCTCATATGCTCGTGGTGGAGCCATGGGACAAGAGCGTCCTCCATGCGGTCGAGAAGGCCATCATCGCCTCCGACCTGGGGATCACCCCTAATAACGACGGTTCGGTCATCCGACTGCCGTTCCCGGCACCCACCGAGGAGCGGAGGCGTGATCTCGTGCGCGAGTGCCGTGAGATCGCCGAGGGTGCACGTGTCTCCGTGCGCAACATCCGTCGTGATGCCAACAACAAGTTCGAGCGCCTTCAGAAGGATTCGGAGATCTCCGAGGATGATTCCATCAGGGGTCAGAAGGAGATCCAGAACCTCACGGATTCCTACATCGAGAAGATCGAGAAGATCCTGACCGAGAAGGAAGCCGAGGTCATGGAGGTCTAGATGACCATGGACCGTGAAGCCTTCGACAGATACTTCTCCGACCCGCCTCAAGAGGTGGATCCGTCCGCGCTCGATTTCGAGCGGATCCCCGAGCACATAGCCGTCATCATGGACGGCAACGGCAGGTGGGCGCAGCAGAGAGGCCTCAGTCGGAGCGAAGGACATGCCGCAGGGGTCGACGGCCTCCGCGAGCTCATCACGGCCACGGTTCGTCTCGGCATCCCGTACCTCAGCGTGTACGCGTTCTCCACTGAGAACTGGTCGCGTCCGCAAGCTGAGGTCGATACCCTCATGCACCTGTTCGCCACCGTTCTTCTCGACGAGATACCCCTCCTCAAGAGGGAAAATGTGAAGCTAAAGTTCATCGGCGATATAGATTCGCTCCCGCAGGAGACCACCGATACCTTCCGTGAGAGCCTCGAGAAGACGAGCACTCACACGGGCACGGAGTTCATCCTGGCTGTCAATTACGGTTCGCGTGATGAGATCGTGCGGGCGGTACGGACAATCGTGTCAGACGTGCGCGACGGTGAGCTCGATCCAACAGATATCACTCCGGAGACGGTCAGCGCTCATCTCTACACAGCAGGCGTTCCCGATCCTGAGCTGCTGATCCGCACTTCGGGTGAACAACGGCTCTCGAACTTCCTCCTCTGGCAGCTCGCGTACACCGAGTTCCATATCACGGACGTGCTCTGGCCCGATTTCGACCGCTACGACCTGATCAACGCAGTCGCGGATTTCCAGCATCGGACACGGCGTTTCGGGGGAGTCTGATCGTGTCGGGCGGAAACGACGGGAGATTACGCTCACTCGGAGTGAGGATCGCTTCGGGCATCGTGTACGTCGCCGTATTGGCGGCCTGTATCATGCTCGGCGATATCACCACCATGCTCCTCATCATGGCCATAGCAGCTCTCACCTCGTGGGAGTTCTTCCGCATGATGCGCCTCGACGGCAAGACGCCCAATGAGCGGATCGGTATCGTCGCCGCGATGGCGTATCCGCTGGTGGCGTACCTCGACTCCGAGTACCTCAACACCGTCACGTTGTTCCTCGTGATCGCGCTGTGCATCTGGTACATCTTCAGTGCGCGCTCGCGTATCACCGACCTCGCCATCACGCTGCTCGGCTCGCTCTACACAGGGCTCATGTTGTCGGCCATCGTGCTCATCCGCACGAGTATCGACGATGAACTCAAGGGCGCAGTCCTCATCCTGGGCATCTTCGTCTCGGTCTGGGCGAACGACTCCTTCGCGTTCCTCTTCGGCTCGCTCTTCGGTAAGCACAAGATGGCGTACCGCATCTCGCCTAAGAAGAGCTGGGAAGGCTTCTTCGCAGGCATCGTGGGGTCGGTGGCCATCTGGCTCCTCATGACGCTCATCCCGTTGCTGGAGCTCGACGTCCTACTCGCCCTGGTGGCAGGCATCCTCTGCGGTGTGGTCGGAGTCATCGGTGACCTCGTCGAATCGCGCATCAAACGAGGAGCCGGCGTCAAGGACTCCGGTACGCTCATGCCCGGACACGGGGGCATGCTCGACCGCACGGATTCACTCATCTTCGTGGGCATCACCGCCTACTTCGTCTTGAAAGCAGGTCTGTATCTATGAGTTCAGCGGGCGAGAAGACCGGGGTCTCGATCCTCGGCTCGAGCGGTTCGATCGGGCGGCAGACGCTCGATGTCTGCCGTCAGCATGCTGACAGGATCCGCGTGGAGAGCCTCGCGGTGTACAGCTCGCTCGATCATCTGGTCGAGGCTGCGCATGAGTTCGCGCCGTCCGTCGTCGCGGTGGGCGATGCGTCACTCGCCGACGACCCACGTCTTGCTGACCTTCCTGCCTCGTGCGACGTTGTCTTCGGGCCTGAAGGCGTGGAGAGTCTCGTCCACCGTGACGGCACCGATGCCGTTGTGAACGGACTCATGGGGGCGGCTGGACTGAGGTCCAGTTACAGCACGCTCGAAGCAGGCAAGCGTCTGTGCCTCGCGAACAAGGAATCCCTCGTCGTGGGCGGTGACCTCATCATGCCGCTCGCAGCCACGGACATGCTTCTGCCGGTGGACTCCGAGCACGCGGCCATCTTCCAATGCCTGGTGGGGGAAGATCGCTCCCGCGTCCACCGTATCTGGCTGACCGCTTCAGGTGGTCCGTTCTACGGCCGTACGCGCGGCGAGCTGACGGACATCACACCTGAACAGGCGCTCGCTCACCCGACGTGGAACATGGGTCGCAAGATCAGCATCGACTCCGCGACCCTCATGAACAAGGGTCTGGAAGCCATCGAGGCGCGCCATCTCTTCGACGTAGCTATCGACGACGTGACCGTGGTCGTCCAGCGACAGAGCGCCGTGCACTCCATGGTGGAGTTCGCGGACGGCTCCGTCATCGCACATCTCGGTGCGACGGACATGCGGATCCCCATCCAGTACGCGCTCTCGTATCCCGATAGGTGGGAGACCCCTGCCGAGCGTGTCGACTTCAGGGATATAGCGGACCTGACCTTCTCGCGACCCGATCCCGAGACCTTCTCCTGTTTGGCGCTCGCGTTCGAGGCGGGTCGGACAGGCGGCACGCTCCCTGCCGTCATGAACGCCGCGAACGAAGTGGCCGTCGCATCCTTCCTGGACGGGGAACTGTCGTTCCTCGGCATCCCCGAGGTCATCGGACACGTCATGCGTGAGCACTCCGTGCAGCGCGTGGAGTCGCTCGATCAGCTCGAGGCACTCGACGCTGAAGCGCGTGCCCGCACGTCCGAACTGATCGCATCCACTTACGGGAAGCAGGCGTGATCTCCTGATGACAGCACTCTCGGCCATCTTCTGGGGCATCATCGTCTTCTCCGTCCTCGTCTTCATCCACGAAGGTGGACACTACCTCGCAGCGCGCTTGAGCGGTGTCCGGGTGCTCGAGTTCTTCCTCGGCCTCCCCGGCGCGCCTTCGATCTCCCGCAAGAGTCCCAAGAACGGCACGCGCTTCGGGATCACGATGGCGCTGCTCGGGGGCTATGCGCGGATCGCCGGGATGGAGCCGGGCAAGGAGAACCCCCATCTCGCGCTCGTCCTCACACTCGTGAACGCGCGCGGGCAGGCCACGGCTCAGGAAGTGGCGTACGCTACAGGCATCTCCGAGATCGAAGCAGACGACGCACTCCACATCCTCGAAGGGTGGGGATCCATCATCGCGGCTCCGGTGGCGGTCCAGCCGGGCGAGAAGGACGTGCCCTTCAAGGTCTTCCGTACCGTAGCGCGCTCACCCGAAGGTCTCACGCTCCTCGATGGAGCTGACATCACGGCGCCGGGATCCACGGCTGAAGGGGAGCGCTACATCCCCGACCTCGATCCCGAGGAGTTCCTCGCACGTGAGCGCTCCCACACCTACCGAGGTAAAGGCTTCCTTCCGCGCGCCTTCATGCTGGTGGCTGGTGTGGTCGTGAACCTGATCTTCGCGTTCGTGCTCTTCACCGCTATCCTCGCCATCGACGGCATCTCCCTGGCCACCAACACGCTCGACGAGGTCGTGCCGGATTCACCGGCGGCGCAAGCAGGTCTCACCGTGGATGACACCATCGTCGAGCTCGACGGAGTCGTCGTCTCGGATTGGACGGAGCTTCTCGCACAGCTGAGCAGCATCGAACCGGGTACGACGTTCCCGGTGGTGTATCTCGATGGTGGGCAGGAAAGCGCTTCCGCGACCACCCACATCACCATGCCCGAGGAGGGGACACCGGTCGGGATCCGCTCACGCGTGGTGACCGAGGAACTCACGATCCCCGAGGCTGCTGCACATTCCGGCGAGCTGGCGCTCATGACGGGACGGGCGATCATCGGCCTGTTCGATCCCGCTGAGACGAAGCAGGTGCTCGATCAGTCCATGTCCGTCGTGGGTATCGCCGTCGTGGCGGGCGAGGCTGCGAGTGCTGGGATCATCCCGTTGTTGACCATCGCGGCGGCTATCTCGCTCTCGCTCGGACTCATGAACCTGCTGCCCATACCCCCGTTGGACGGTGGCAAGCTCCTCATAGAGATCATCCAAGCCGTGATGCGCCGACCGCTCTCGGCGCGTATCCAGAACGCGCTCTCACTCGCTGGAATCGCGCTGTTCCTGACGTTGTTCGTGTACATGCTGATGCAGGATACCGTGCGCTTCGTGTTCGGAGGTTGATATGACCGATCCTCGGAAGACATCCCGTTCGCAGTCGCATCAGGTCATGGTCGGAGGCGTTCCCATCGGCGGGGATACTCCCGTGACGGTGCAGTCCATGACCAACGTGCCCACGACGGACGTTCCAGCGGTGCTCGAGCAGATCGCAGGTCTCGCCGAGCTCGGGTGCGAGCTCATCCGCGTGGCCATCCCGGACCGGGCAGCGCTCCCGTCCTTCGGTGAGGTCTGCGCCGCGAGTCCCATACCCGTGATCGCCGACGTGCACTTCGACCACACCATCGCCATCGACTCCATCGGCCTCGGCGCCGCGAAGATCCGCATCAACCCCGGGAACATCGGCTCCATGGAACGCGTGGACGCCGTCATCGAAGCGGCTGGTGCCGCAGGTGTGCCCATCAGGATCGGAGTCAATGCGGGCTCGCTGGATCCGGTCTATCGCGAGAAGGGCGGGTGGGCGCTCTCCGACAAGCTCGTGGGGTCGTCGCTCTCCTTCGTGAAGCATTTCGAGGAACGCGGATTCAACGACATCGTGCTCTCCGCGAAGGCTCACAACGTGATGGAGTGTGTGGATACGTACCGTAAGCTCGCTGCTGAGATCCCACATGTACCGCTGCACCTCGGTATCACGGAGGCAGGGACGTCGCTCCAAGGTACGGTGAAGTCAGCGGTCGGACTCGGGATCCTGCTCGATGAGGGTATCGGCTCCACAATGCGCGTCTCACTCACGGCTGATCCGCGTGAGGAGATCAAGGTGGCGTGGTCCATCCTCTCATCGGTGGGCCTCAGGCGACTCACCCCTGAGCTCGTGAGTTGCCCAACCTGCGGACGCTGCCAAGTCGACCTGGTATCCATCGCGGATGAGGTGACCGATCGTCTCGCCGAGCTCCGCCTTCCCATCTCAGTGGCCGTCATGGGGTGCGTGGTGAACGGCCCCGGGGAGGCGAAGGATGCGGATATCGGCGTGGCATGCGGCCGCGGGAAAGCGGCGCTCTTCGCCGGTGGCGAGATCATCAGAACCGTACCCGAGGACAGGATCGTAGAGGCGCTCTTCGAGGAGATAGCCGTACGGTTCCCCGAGACCGAAGTCTAGTAAAGTGGAACGATCCAGCACACTACGAAAGGCGGCACGGATGGCCAGCTTCATGCGCATGAGCGCTCTATATGCACCCACTCTCAAGGAGGAGCCGGTAGAGGCGGAGATCGCTTCTCACAGACTCCTCCTCAGAGCAGGCATGATCAGGCGACTCGCCGCTGGTATCTACACGTACCTCCCGCTCGGATACCGCGTCATCCGCAAGATCGAGCAGATCGTGCGCGAGGAGATGGACGGCATCGGATCCCAGGAGATCCTCATGCCCATCATCCAACCTGCTGAGATATGGCACGAGTCCGGTAGGTGGGATGTCTACGGCCCTGAGCTCATGAGGCTCGTGGACCGCCATGACCGCGACTTCGCACTCGGACCCACGCACGAGGAGGTCATCACCAACCTCGTGAAGGATGAGCTCCGCAGTTACAAGGAGCTCCCGGTCTGCATGTACCAGATCCAGACCAAGTTCCGTGATGAGATCCGTCCGCGCTTCGGACTGCTGCGCACGCGTGAGTTCGTCATGAAGGACGCGTACTCCTTCGATGTCGATCGCGCCGGCCTCGACGAATCCTATAACGCCATGCACGGCGCGTACGGTCGTATCTGCGAGCGACTCGGGCTCCACTACCGTCCCGTCGAAGCCGACCCCGGTCAGATCGGCGGCTCCGAAACGGTCGAGTTCATGGCTCTGGCCGATTCCGGTGAGGCGAGCATCGCCTACTGCGATTGCGGTTACGCGGCCAACGATGAGGCTGCCACCGCCGAAGCAGCCATCGTGCAACAGGAGGTGGGGGAGCGCGAGAGGATCGCGACGCCCGAGTGTGGCACCATCGCCGAGCTCGCTGACCTCCTCGGCGTGCCTGAGGCAGCCACGGTCAAAGCCATGGTGGGTGTGGACGAGAAGGGCATCACGCATCTCTTCTTCATCCCTGGCTCGCACGACCTCAACGAGCTCAAGGTCGAAGCCGTAGCGCCCGGCTTCCAGCTGGCTTCTGCGGAACAGATCGAAGCAGCCGGTCTCGTGAAGGGCTACATCGGCCCGATCGACGTCCCCGCAGGCGTGCAGATGACGGTCGATTCCTCACTGAAGAACCAGCCCTCATGGATCTGCGGTGCCGGTGAGGAAGGCTATCACTTCATCAACGCTGTTCCCGGAAGGGATTTCGAGGTGGAGCGCTACGCCGATCTCATACTCACCAAAGCGGGTGATATCTGCCCCCGGTGCGGAGCACCCCTCGAGCAGGCCCGCGGCATCGAAGTCTCCCAGGTCTTCAAGCTCGGAACCAAGTACTCCGAGGTCCATGGCGCGACCTTCGCTGACCAGGACGGCGTCGAGCATCCGTTCCACATGGGATGCTACGGCGTGGGTATCTCGCGTTCCATGGCAGCCATCGTGGAGCAGCGCAACGATGAGAACGGTATCTCGTGGCCGCTCTCCGTGGCGCCGTACCACGTACATATCCTTCCGCTTTCAGCCGACGATGTGGTCATAACGCTCGCACAGGACCTCGCTCAGCAGCTCGCTGACGCCGGTGTGGAGGTCCTGCTCGACGACCGCGATGAGCGTGCTGGCGTGAAGTTCGCGGATGCCGACCTCATCGGTATCCCGTACCAGATCATCGTAGGAAAGCGTGGGGCAGCAGCAGGTGAGCTCGAGTTCAAGACCCGCTCCACGATGGAGAAGCAGGCGGTTCCTGTGGCCGACATCGTTGATGTGGTCACCCAGATGCTGGAGGCATGAGATATGCAGCTCGCCAACACGTACCAGGAGGACCTCGAGCGCTCGATTCTCTTCCATGGGCACCTCTGTGCGGGCCAGGTGATCGGAACACGCCTCGCCCGTCTCGCCCTCAAGTACTTCGAGATCGAGAACGCAGCCACGTACCGCGACCTCATCGCCGTCGTGGAATGCGATCGATGCCTCGCTGACGCCATCATCCAGGTGGCCGCCTGTAACCTGGGGCGCCGTCGCCTGAAGTGGCACGACATGGGTAAGATGGCCGCGAGCTTCTACGATATCCAGTCGGGCAAGGCCATTCGCATCTCCACAAAGCGGACGCCGCAACCCGGTCCCGATGATGACATCGTCGAGTTCTTCAACGCCATGTCGGATGATGAGCTGTTCACGCTCGAGGAGATCGCACTCCCGCTCACCCAGTACGACCTCCCCGGCAAGAGCAAGGCTTCCATCACGTGTGATGAGTGTGGCGAGAAGGTCTCGGATGCTCGCTTCCTGGAGCTCGACGGATCGCACCTCTGCCGTCATTGCGCGGGTGTGGATCGCTACTACGAGCCGATCAGGCGCGTGGAGCTCACGGGGAATTCGAGCGAGTGAGCCGAGCCGCTAGACGCGGGCGCGAGCGGTGACCGAAGCGGGGAGCGCGATCCCGTCCAGGAGCGCGTTGCCCAGAGCGATCTTGCGGAAGCGGCGCTCCAGCAGCTTCACATCGAAGCGAGCCGTCTCGCCCACGGCGCAGAACTTGTCCACGGCTGCCAGCAGATAGGTCTCCTTGTGCTTGGGGAGTCCCGGTGTGTCCACCATGGGCCACATGTGCATGAGGATCATCTCACGCTCGATCTCGTTCAGCTCGAAGTGCTCCTCGGCATTGGCGAGGGCGATCTTGGGATGCCCGAAGGTATGGACAAGCTTCGGGTCCTGCTTCTCATGCCAGTCGTAGAGGAAGAGGTCGTGGAGCATGGCACCACGAGCAGCACTCACGCTGTCCAGCTTCAGGCGCTTGGCCAGAACGAACGAATAATACGAGACGTGTTGTGAGTGTTCGAGCGTCGTCACATGCGAGTGATGGTTGAACTCCTGCATGCTCTGGACGACATCGGATTCCAGAAGATCCGAGACCACGTCCGTGAATTCGACATATGTGCTGTACATACGCTTGTAGAGCTCATTGCGACGGACGTTGAACAACAGTTCTCCTCTCGGAAGCATCTCGGCGATTCTATCAGCCTCGACCATGCGAGTTATGGTCAGAATCTGAATTCCACCAAGTGCCCTCTCCCTTCACAAGAACGACCATAACCGGAGATGGTTGCCCCGACGTCACAGCAATCGAAACATCTCGTTACACGGGTCGGAAGCACACGAGGTAGCAGCTTCCGTTCACCTTCCGAAATATCTTTTCAAGTGGACAAAAATTCCGGTTCAGATTAACCTGAGTCATATATATCTTCGTATGAGAATCTATCTATACGAGGATAAATATGACTCGTCACCGATGCGTGGGGACGCATCGGTACACATCGTCAGGGGGAACGATGCGAGGCACTCCTAATCCTGGTCACAGGCGACTCTTCGTCATCATCACAGTCTTGTTCGCGCTCATGATCACGCTCCCGTCGCTCGTGGGGTGCGAGGAGGAGATACCTGACTTCTCGGACACCGACTTCGAGAACAGCATCTACAAGCACGTCAACAACGGAGGCATCACCTCTGAGCCCGATTATCCGTACAACATAGACGCCATCACGGGTGCCACGCTGACGGTGGAAGGACCCGCGGTTCAGATGAGCGTGCCCCTCTCCATCAGGGAGCTCGAGAACCGGAACGAGGGTCTCTTCAAGAGCGTCTTCAGGGATGACAGCGGGCGGTTCATCTACGAAGGGATCAGGCTCGATCACATCATTCATGAGATGCAGGAGGGCGAGAAGGGCGTGATCCTCACGGATACGGCCCAGCGCGTGGAGCTCAAGAACGACGTGCGCGAGACCATCGCCACCTTCACGGTCGAGGAGATCGATCGGGCTGCGGAAGAAGGGCGCCCCATCCTTCTCGCCTACGGGATCGGGACGCTTGATGAGGAGACCGTCGCTCCGTTCGTGTACGACGCGAAGGATGAGGACAAGCACTCGGAAGGCTACGTACCCGAACTGGATAACGAGGATGGCTGTCTGAGGCTCGTCTACGACCTGAAGGAATACGGTGAGAATCCCGACTACAAGGAGTTCACCAACGTCGCATACATATATGTAGCGGAGGAGTCCACGCCGGGGTTCAAGCACACGCAGACCGATTCGGTGTACGACGGGAGTAAGTACACGGATTACATCATCTCGTTCCGGGGTGAGGCGCTCGGCTTCGAGGTGCCGTTCACGGTGCGTGATCTCGAGGACATGATCGCGTATGACGATGCCGGTGAGCTCATCGAGGGCGGTATGGGTTACTCGGATGAGTACAGTCTCGCGAACAACGCGTACTGGTACGTCAACGAGTACGAAGGACTCGACCTCTACGGGTTCCTCCGCTACCTGGGCATGGACAGCGCTGAGGACATGGGGCTCGCTGATGCGCGGCGCACGCTCGTGACATTCCTAGCCGATGACGGCCGTGCATCGCCTGAGAGCTTCTCGGTGGATACCCTCTCGTATCCGGACGCCTTCGGTTTCTACAACAAGAACGCCGCTGACGAGGATGACGGAGCGTACATCCCGGACAACGCCGACCTGGTGGACTCGGGATACCCCGTCCTTCTCGCCTACGGAGTGAACGAATACCCCTACACGGTCACGAAGAACGACGACGGGTACCTCTCGGGTCTAGGCAACAGCGGCGGGCCTATGCGCGTGGTGTTCGGTAAGACGCAGTATCACCACCCGAACGGCTCTAATCAGGTCCAGTACCTGCGCGACGTCGTGGTGGGAGCCGATCGTGCGTACAGCACGCACATCCATACCGATGTCGAAAGCCAGCAGCGCCTCGCTACCGAGGAGCTCTCCGTCCGCGTGAGCGTGGATGCGGATGATGCCGCGTCGACCGAGACGACGCTCACGGTAGCCGACATCGAGAATCTCATCCACGGCCCCGACGCCGACCCGCTCAAGCGTAAGTCGGTAGCGCTCAAGGATTCCTACCAGGTCGAGAAGGACGGGTCGTATCCGACCGACATCTACGAAGGCGTGAGCTTGGAGCATCTGCTCATGGATGTCGTGCGCATCCCGGGCACGGCAGGTACGGTGACCTTCCGTGGTTCGGATGGTGAGCTCGAACTCAACTTGGACGAGCTCTTCCGTACCGGTTACAACACGGAGCTAGGACGTGACGGCTTGAAGCCCATCCTCGCGTTCGCGAAGAACGGTGCTCCGCTCGTGGAGGACGAATCGAGTCCGGGGTACGTGAGTGAGCGGGTCTTCTCGCCCAGCCTCGCGCATGAGCCCGAGACGTATCACGTGGATAACGCAGGTGGCCCGCTCACGGTCATCGTGCCGAGCTCCGATCCCGAGCAGCCGGATGTCCGATCGCTCGCAGGAGTCGAGTCCATAGAGGTCTCCATCGTGCCTGACTCCTACGCTCACCTTGAAGAGCCGTATGCGGAACTCGCTTCGACCACGGTCGAGTTCATCGGCGACGGCCTCGAGACCACGGCTTCCTATACGACGGGAGACCTCGAGCTCATGCAGCGTGAGGCTCAGACGCTCGACTTCAGCATCCGTGAGGGATCGGGGGACGTCGAGAAGCGCTATCGCGGTATCCCCATCTACGACCTGCTCGTGAGTATCGGACTCAAGAGCAACGCCGGCGATGTGATCGTGACATCAGCGGATGGTTCGACCGCTACCTTCTCGCTCGGATCGCTCAAGGCGACGGATGTTCCCAACACCCTCGCGCCCGATAAGCCCGGAACGCAGGCGCTCATCGCCTACGGCGTGGGGGATCCCGATGGTGACACGTTGTCCGGCACACCGCTCGTAGCAGGAACGGACGCGGAAGGTTTCGTGACTTCCGCTGGTAACGATGAAGGACCGCTCGCGATCGTGGTGCCGCGTGGAGAGAATGCACCGGACGATCAGGTATCCGTTGCTCCGGGAGTCGTCTCGGTGGAAGTCACGGCTAATGAGATCGATGGCTGGGGTCACGCCATGAGCGACCTCTACGGTGAGTTCCTCGACAACGAGTTCACGCTCAAGGTGGCGAACGACGACAGCGAATGGGAGCGCACCTTCACCGTGAGTGAACTCGAGGCCATGTCGGACCTCATCGTGCGTGACACCTACACGGTGCTCGACCTGGGTGAGATGGAAGGTCTCGTCATATGGAAACTCGTCGAGCGCTACGCAGGTGACATCGAAGGCATCCAGGATCCGATCGGAGTCGCGGCGTACGCGGAGGACGGATACAGCAACGACCTTCTCGCCAACTTCGGACTCGAAGCACTGAAGAACGGCGTGCTGGATGACGTGGGTGTTCCTAAGCCGCTCATCCTGGCGTACGCGCAGAACGGATATCCGCTCGTGGATGTGGCGGATCACGAAGGTTATACGGGACTCGCTGGTAACGCCGATGGTCCGTTGAGGATCGTCGCGGAGACGAACCAAGGCGCGTCCGTGAAGTACGTAGAGCGGATTGTGGTGACGGTTCCGGGCTCAGGCCCGATCGAAGGGAGAGTCGACTGATGAAACGGTTCATCCAAGTCGCGCTTGCGTTGATCCTGGCCCTCGCGATGACAGGATGCGGCGGAGACCTGATCCAGGAAGGTGGGGGAGAGAACTCCATCATCGACGGAAACGGTCGTGTCCATGAACTGCCTGAGGATCCGTCGCAGGAGAGGATCGCACTCGTCTACGGCGTGGCTACTCCGTTCATGGTGGCACTCGACCTCTCCGATCAGATGGTCGGCATGAACATGAAGACGAAGTTCTGGGAGGAAGCCGTTCCCACGCTGGCCGATGTGGAGATGGTCGGTCGCGGTCAGGTGGATCTCGAGGCGCTCGCGGCCTCAGGTGCCACCGTGCTCGTGCACCGCTCCAACGACCTCGAGACGGTCGAGGCGGTCGAGGAGAAACTCGGGATCCCCGTCATCGCGATCGATGCCGAGACGCTCGGTGACATGAAGAACTCCTTCGAGATGCTGGGCAAGTACTTCGGGAAAGTGGAGCGCGCTCAGGAGATAAACGACTGGATGGACGAGAAGTTCGCGCTCATCGATGAGCTGACAGCTGACATCCCGGCCGACGAGCGCACACGTGCCGTCGTGCTCGGAGGAGAACTGGGCAAGGTGGCCGGTGGTGACATGCTCCAATCCGAGCTGCTCGAGAAAGCGGGTGGAACCTCGCTCTCCAAGGACATCGAGAACGGACGTCGTTGGAGTGAGGTGGGACTCGAGACCCTCTTCTCATGGGATCCCGTATTCATCTTCGCGACGGGGAGCTCGGTGCTCGAGTATCGGATCGAGGATGTACTCACCGATCCTACCTGGTCCGATGTGACCGCTGTGAAGCTGGGTCAGTTCTATCAGATACCCGCAGGCTACGACTCCTGGGACATGCCGGGAGTAGCTGCTCCGCTCGCCTCCATGTACATGATGCAGAAGATGTATCCCGACCGGATGTCCACCGCTGAGCTTCAGGAGCAGATAGACGAGTACTACACGTTCATGTTCGGTCAGACCTTCGACCCCGAGTACCTGAAGTACGACCTCGAGGACTAGGTGAGTCATGGCTGATCAGGTCGGGGGAGCGATCGATACCAGGAAGCGGGTGAGCGCGTTCATCGTACTCATCATCGCGCTCCCTGTCGCGATCGTGCTCGCGGTTACGGTCGGCAAGTTCGATGTGAGCGTCCTCGAGAGTGCGCGCGTCCTTCTCGCCGGATTGACCGGTAATCTGAGCTCACCTCACACCATGACCGAGAACGTGGTCATGGGCGTCCGTGTGCCGCGGATCCTCGCGAGCGTTATCGTGGGTGCTGCGCTCTCCATGTCCGGAGCCGCGTTCCAAGGAGCGTTCAAGAACCCGCTCGTCTCGCCGGATTTCCTCGGCGTGTTCAGCGGTGCTGCGGTCGGTGCGTCGATCGCGATACTGCTGTCACTGACCACCGTCTACATGTCCATCTTCGCGTTCGTGGGCGGGATCGTGACCGTCATGATCACGATGTCCATACCTGCGGCGATGCGCAATCAGAGCAATATCATGCTCGTGCTCTCCGGCATCATCGTGGGTGCCGCCATGTCATCGGTGCTCGGCTTCATCAAGTACATCGCCGATCCGTATACCGAGCTCGCTTCCATCACCTACTGGATGATGGGGAGTTTCGCGTACATCAGCATGAGGGAGATACTCGTGCTGTTGCCGTTCATCCTCATCCCGGCTGTGATCCTCATTAGCATGTCGTGGTGGGTGGACATCCTCTCCATGGGGGAGGATGAAGCGCAAGCGCTCGGCGCGGACGTCCGGAAGGTACGCGGACTCACCATCGTGTGCGCCACGCTCATGACGTCCGCCTCGGTCTGCATGGCGGGGACCATCGGGTGGATCGCTCTGGTGGTTCCGCACTTCGGCAGGCTCCTCGTGGGGCCTTCGAACCGTTTCCTCATCCCGTTCTCCGCGCTCGTGGGTGCCATGTTCATGCTCATCGTGGACACCGCCACCCGTGTCATAGGCGTGACCGAGATGCCCGTCTCGATCCTCACCGGGATCATCGGCGCACCGTTCTACATCTGGCTCCTCATCAGGCAGAGGAGGGCGTTCTAGATGGCACTCTACGATGTGGATCGGATCACGTTCTCCTACCCCCGCTCGCCACGACCGGTGTTGCGGAATGTCAGCCTCAAGATCGAGGAGGGCGAGACGGTCGCGCTCCTCGGGCGCAACGGTTCGGGTAAGAGCACGCTCATGTCCTGCATGCTGGGGCTCAACACAGTGGATTCCGGAACCATCCTGCTGGACGGAACGCCACTCGCCATGCACAGGAAGCAGGATATAGCCCGTATCGTGGGATTCGTCCCGCAACTCCATACCCCTGAGTTCGCCTATTCCGTTCTCGATTTCGTGGTCATGGGATGCGCAGCCGGGATGGGACTCTTCGAACGACCTGGCCCCAAGGAATTCGAGCTCGCGTACGAAGCCCTCGGGAAGTTGGGGATCGAAGGGATCGCGGAGGTTCCGTACACGGAAGTCAGTGGCGGACAGCGCCAGCAGGCGACCATAGCTCGTGCAATCGTGGCGAAGCCGAGGATGGTCATCTTCGATGAGCCCACAGCACACCTCGATCTCACCAATCAGATCCGCGTCCTGAGGATCCTCAGGCGCCTCTCGGACGAAGGGTTCGCCGTCATGTTCTCCACGCACGACCCCGATCAGGCCTTCCTCATGGGAGGGACTTCGGCGCTTCTCGAAGCCCATGGAGCGCTCGTGTCGGGGCCCACTGAAGATGTTCTCACGGATGAGAGACTCCGAGAAGTTTACGGACCCGACATACGGGTCGAATTCGTCGAATCGCTGGGAAGGCGTACGTGCCTGTACCCGGCTATTTGAGTAGAGCTGGTCAATACGGATCAGCGGAGGAACGTAGGAAGGAAGTGTCATGAGAAGGATAGTGATAGCTGCTCTTTCGCTCGTAGCAGCGCTTGCACTCCTCGTCGGTTGTTCACAGCCGGCTACCGAGACGCCCGTCGAGGAGAAGCCTGCCGTCGAGACGGAGACGAGCGCACCTGAGACCGAGGCCGACGCCGAGTCCGTGACCGGACCGGAGGAAGTCAAGGGCGTGACCGTACCCGCCTTCACCCTCATGGTGAACGGTGTGGCGATCGATCAGGATAAGATGGCGGAGTATCCGGTCTACGAGATCGCTTCGACGACCACCAACAGCGCAGGCACCACCAAGACCACCACGTTCCAAGGATTCAAGATCTCCGACATCCTGGATGCAGCTGGTCTGACCGAGGACTACACCTGGATCGAAGCCCAGGCCA
Organism: uncultured Coriobacteriales bacterium; assembly: GCA_964448475.1. GTDB lineage: Bacteria > Actinomycetota > Coriobacteriia > Coriobacteriales > CAYVBA01 > CAYVBA01. Next base: position 50,242 of record CAYVBA010000001.1, on the reverse strand, counting down.
CCGATGGTTACACCGTCGAGTTCAAGGGTGACATCGTGATGGAGGACACCACGCTCCTCGCCATCACACAGGATGGCAACCCGTTCGTGGAAGGTCCCTGGTTCGCACCGGGCACCGATGATGTGACCTCGAGCTATGCCAAGAACATCTCGAGCATCCTCGTCAACACCGAGGACGGCGCACCTGCCGGCGTCGAGCATGGTGCCGCTTCGGCAGCAGCTCCCGATGCTCCGGCCGAAGGAGAGCCTGAGATCCTCGACCGCACTGACAAGGTCGAGTTCGCCGACTACACCTTCAAGGTGAACGGACAGGACGTCACCAACGCTGACCTCGATGGTCAGAAGATCTTCAAGATCACCGCACAGCCGCTCAACAAGAACGGTGAGCCTCAGCCTGCGGATTACACGGGCTACAAGCTCGCTGATGTCCTCGCGGCCGTAGGCGTCACCGACTTCACCACCGTCACCGTCATCGCGAACGACGGTTACGAGACCGAGCTTCCCGAAGATGTGGCCAAGAGCGATCATACGCTCCTCGCTATCGAGAAGGACAAGGAACTCGGCGAGGACGGCACTGTCTGGGTCGCACCGACCCTGGAGCAGGAAGCCAGCAAGTATCCCAAGCTCGTCGTGGAGATCCAAGCCGGCGCGTAGTACGTCGTACCACTCGAGGAGGTGGGCAAACGCCCACCTCCTCAAACCGACCGAGGTGATGAGATGAAGAGGATCGCTGTCCTCTGTATCGTGTTCCTACTCCCACTCGCGCTCCTCGCAGGGTGCGCCGCTGACAGCGGGGGAGAGCCACATCAGACCGATCTACCGCCGGCACAACCCGCCACCGATGACATGTTCGGTGTGGACGTGAACATCAACCAGAGCACCATAGATGACTATCTGGGTCGCGATGACGTCGCGTATCGTGACATCAGGATGCTCTTCGATCCAGCTGATTACGCGGCCATCGGTGGGGAAGCCGATCTCACACGTACCATCGAGGGTTTCAAGGTGGTTCCGTTCCCTTATATCGGCACGCTCGGGGATCTACCCGTGGATGGCGCGTACGACGGCCCCGCGCTCTTCGATGTGGAATGGGCGCCCGATGGCACCGTTCTCACCATGGCTCCCCGTTACGAGGAGTCCCGCATGATCATCGACGAACTCTTCCCACAGGATAAGGCCATCTTCCTGATGTGCGGCGGCGCCGGCTACTCCGGCATGATGCGCCAGATGCTCATCCATCTGGGTTGGAACGAGAGCAAGATATACAACATAGGCGGTAACTGGGAGTATCAGGGTGAACACCGACTCGAGCTCGTCGTTCACCCAGAGAAGGCAGACGGCGATCCAATCTACGCGACCTGGCGTGCCGATTACGCTTACATCGATTTCGATAAGCTCCAGGAGCTCCCATGAGGTTCCGCATGTTGATCGCGGCAGTCCTTCTGGCCCTGTCGACCATATTACTCATGGGGTGCGATGATGCTTCCAGCGAGAAGAGCGGGGGATTCACTGAGATCGAATTCACTCATTATTCGTCCGGCGGCACGCGTTCACAGTTTCCGGCCGTGATCCTTTTCGAGGACAGCAATTCGACCTTCACCTCGTATCAGGTGGCATTCATCTCGTGCAACTGCCGGGATTCGATCGTGAACTACTATTCGGTCATGTACGTGGAGTTGCTGAATTCCAAGTCTTCCGGTGAGGAGGCGGCCATACGTGCCATCGACTTCGGGAATAACCGCGGACTCTATGGCGACAGCAATCCCAACTACTACAAGCATGAGTTCACCGAAGAGTACATGGACGAGAACTTCGTTCAGCCGCTCGTGCAGTTGACCAAGCAGGAGATCGACGCGTGGGAGGGTTATGGCACCCAGGTTGAGGGCGTGGATATGGATGCACTCACCGGTGCCAGTGTCACAACCTCGAATGTGACGTCCGTGCTACAAAGTCTCTTCGAGTATCACGTCGGGAAGTACTACGAATAGTGAAAAAGAAAAGGCCAGGAGCACGATGCCCCTGGCCTGCAGTTCGCTTTGGTGGAGATAAGGGGGATCGAACCCCTGACCTCATGACTGCCAGTCATGCGCTCTCCCAGCTGAGCTATATCCCCAGTGCGCTAGCTAGTATACCTATTTGTTACAACCGGTCAAATCGGAACTC
>CAYVBA010000001.1:36834-47980 GCA_964448475.1 uncultured Coriobacteriales bacterium | reverse complement strand
GCCTTCCTATCGATTTCCCCCATAGAAATAAACCGACATGAGCCCTGGTCCTACATGTGATCCGATGACCGGATCGAGGTAGGCGATCTCCACGCTCGAGATCCCACCCTTGGAGCGGATGAGGTCTGCCACTTCACGTGCTTCCTCTTCGCTATCCCCATGAGCGATGATGACCGGGAGCTCACCGGTCATCTCGTTCTTGCGTTCCATGAATTCATCAACGAGTGCGTGCAGTGCTTTCTTGCGACCCCGCATCTTCTTCACCGTGACGAGTTTGCCCTCATCATCCATATGCAAGATAGGTTTGATGTTCAGTGCGCTTCCTACGATCGCCGCTCCCTTGGAGAGCCTGCCGCCGCGGGAGAGGTGGCCCAGATCCTCCACAGTGAACCAGTGAGCGATGTTAGGACGTGCCTCCTCGACCTTACGAGCAACCTCTTCGATCGAGAGCCCCTGCTCACGCAGCTTCGCTGCGTACAGGATCATCAAGCCGTGACCACCTGATGCGCAGAGTGAGTCGACGCTGATTATCGTGCGATCCGGGTACTTCTCGCCCAGTTCGGTGAGTGCTGCGGAGACCACATCATAGGTGGCGGAGAGTGAGGAGGAGAATCCTATGTAGAGGATATCCTGACCACTCTCGAGGATCGGCTCGGCGACGCTCACGACATCTGCTGCTTGAGCAAGTGAGGTCGTAGGTAGTTTGCCTTCGCGCATGGAATCGTAGAAAGCTTCGTAGCCCTCCACGTCATCGGGCGTGAGACTTGCATATTCGACTCCATCGAGGATATACACCATGCTTATAGTTCGGAGATCGATACGATCGATGAGATGCTGAGGGAGATTGCAGCTCATCTCACTCAGGAGCACGAACGACATGGTGGTTCCTCCTTCGAGAGCCGAGGGCATCGCCCCCATTATATATATCTCTATAAGATAATGTTCGTGATATGCATAGAAACAGATCGTTGACCCGTGGATCGCGGATATCAGTACAATGGATGGTCAAGAAGATCACAGCGAAGAGAAGAGGTAGGAATGGCGTTCTACTATCCTGAAGAATCCCATACATTCAGCGAATATCTTCTGGTGCCGGGTTATTCCAGTGCTGAATGTACTCCTCAGAACGTCGACCTCTCTACGCCCCTTGTCAAATATCGGAAAGGGGAAGAGCCATCACTCACACTGAACATCCCACTCGTCTCCGCCATCATGCAGTCCGTTTCCGGTGAACGGATGGCGGTTGCTCTTGCACGGGAAGGTGGCATCTCCTTCATCTTCGGGTCGCAATCACCCGAAGCAGAGGCTGAGATGGTCGCGCGCGTGAAGGCTACCAAGGCCGGATTCGTCCCTTCGGATGCTAACATTTCGCCTGATATGACGCTCGAAGAGGTCATCGAACTGAAGCGTAAGACCGGCCACTCGACCATGCCGGTCACGGAAGACGCATCAGCTTTCGGCAAGCTCCTGGGAATCGTAACGAGCAGGGATTACCGTATCAGCAGACTCGACCCCAAGACCAAGGTCTCGGAGTTCATGACGCCTGCAGACAAGCTCATCACCGCGCAGGAAGGTGCGACCCTCTCGGAGGCTAACGATCTCATCTGGGACAACAAGCTCAACGTCCTTCCCGTCGTGGATGAGGATCACAACCTGCGGTCGCTCGTTTTCCGCAAAGACTACGACTCGCACAAGGCGAACCCGAGCGAGGTCCTCGACGGTCACAAGCGCTACCTCGTAGGCGCGGGTATCAACACCCGTGACTACGCAGAGCGTGTGCCGCTACTCGTGGATGCAGGTGCGGATGTGCTCTGCATCGACTCTTCGGAAGGTTTCACCGAGTGGCAGAAGATCACCATAGACTGGATCCGTGAACACTACGGTGATGATGTCAAGGTAGGAGCCGGTAACGTGGTCAATGAGGAGGGTTTCCGCTTCCTTGCAGAGGCTGGCGCTGACTTCATCAAGGTGGGTATCGGTGGCGGCTCCATATGTATCACCCGTGAACAGAAGGGCATCGGCCGCGGCCAAGCTACTGCCATCATCGAAGTTGCTGCAGCACGCGACCGTTACTTCGAGGAGACCGGTATCTACATCCCGATCTGTTCAGACGGTGGCATCGTCTACGACTATCACATGACCCTTGCGCTCGCCATGGGTGCTGACTTCCTTATGCTCGGCCGATACTTCGCGCGCTTCGATGAGAGCCCAACGAACCGCGTGAGCGTGAACGGTACGTACATGAAGGAGTACTGGGGTGAAGGCTCAGCACGCGCACGCAACTGGCAGCGTTATGACTCCGGTGGTGAGAGCAAGCTCTCCTTCGAGGAAGGCGTCGACTCGTACGTCCCTTACGCAGGCGCTCTCAAAGACAATGTGGACATCACGCTCGCCAAGGTACGATCGACGATGACCAACTGTGGTGCGATCTCCATCCCCGAGCTCCAGGAGAAGGCATACATGACGCTCGTCTCATCCACTTCGATCGTCGAGGGTGGAGCACATGACGTCGTCCTCAAGGATAAGAACCAGCCCATCGATACCAACTTCGGATAAGCGGAGACTCCTGTGACCCATTCGTACGATCCTTCATCCATAGAACCCCGGTGGCAGGCCTACTGGGATGAGCATGCCCTCGACGCCGTCGAGGAGAATCCCGATAAGCCAAAGAAGTACGTGCTCGAGATGTTCCCGTACCCTTCGGGTGACATCCACATGGGGCACGTCCGAAATTATTCCATTGGGGATGCCATCGCCCGTTACGCCCGCATGCGTGGGTATGACGTGCTCCACCCCATCGGGTGGGATGCGTTCGGCCTCCCGGCGGAAAATGCAGCCATCAAGCACAACACTCATCCTGCTAGCTGGACGTATGCGAACATCGAGACCCAGCGTGCCTCCATCAGACGCATGGGTTTCTCCTACGATGAGGATCGTATCGTCCGCACGTGCGACCCTGAGTACTACCACTGGGGCCAGTGGATCTTCCTCAAGCTTTGGAAAGCGGGGCTCGTGGAACGTCGTGAGTCTCCCGTCAACTGGTGTCCTGATTGCAGTACCGTCCTCGCAAACGAACAAGTAGAATCCGACGGCACGTGCTGGCGTTGCCACAGTCTGGTCGAGAAGCGTGAGCTCGAGCAGTGGTACTTCACCATCACGGACTACGCTCAGGAGCTGCTCGATGACCTCGAGCTGCTCGAAGGATGGCCCGATCGCGTCAAGCAGATGCAGGCTAACTGGATCGGTCGCTCTGAAGGCGCAAACGTGGACTTCACGCTCTGTGACGTCGAAGGGGAGCCTACTGAGCAGACCATCACCGTCTACACGACCCGCCCAGATACGCTGTTCGGCTGCAGCTTCTTCCTTCTCGCCCCGGAACACCCCCTTGTGATGGAGCTCGTCGAGGGCACGGAATACGAGGAAGCGGTCGAAGCGACACGCAAACAAGCTGCTCGCACCTCAGCCATCGAGCGCCAGCAAGGTGCACACCTGAAGAATGCAGCATTCACCGGGCGTTACGTGGTGAATCCCGTCAACGGTCGCAAGGTACCCATCTGGATCGCTGATTATGTCCTCATGGATTACGGTACTGGTGCTGTCATGGCCGTTCCCTCGGGTGACCAGCGTGACTTCGAGTTCGCTCGGCTGCACGGCCTGCCGATCCCGCCAGTCGTCGTAGCTGAAGATGATCCTCTCGCTACCGAGCTCGCTGATGAGAAGGATCTCCGCGTCACGGATGTCCCGTGGGGTGAGAGCTACTCCGGTCCGGGAGTCATGGTGCAATCCGGCCGTTTCACCGGAATGCAGGGCGGCAAGGGTTCGGAAGGCGTCGAAGCCATCATCGCAGCTCTCGAGGAGCGTGGTGTCGGTGAGCGCTCGGTCAACTTCCGCCTACGAGACTGGCTCATCTCCCGCCAGCGCTACTGGGGCAACCCGATTCCCGCTATCCATTGTGAGAATTGCGGGATCGTCCCGGTACCAGAGGCTGATCTTCCCGTCGTGCTCCCGCTCGACGTGGACGTAGCAGCAGGGGAGACCCTTGCAGACCGCCCTGACTTCTACCAGACAACGTGTCCGAAGTGTGGCGAGCCCGCACACCGCGAGACGGACACCATGGATACGTTCACCTGTTCTTCCTGGTATTACTTGCGCTATACCGATGCCCACAACGTCGATCTGCCGTTCTCACGCGACAGAGCTGACCGCTGGATGCCGGTTGATCGCTATATCGGAGGCATCGAGCACGCCATCCTGCACCTCCTTTATTCACGATTCTTCACGAAGGCGCTCCGTGACCAAGGTCTCCTCGATGCGATCGAGCCCTTCACCAATCTCCTCACTCAAGGCATGGTGAAGCTCGACGGTGCCGTCATGTCGAAATCCAAGGGTAATGTGGTATCACCCGACGTTGTTGTTCCTATCTATGGAGCTGACACACTTCGAGCGTATATCCTTTTCATGGCACCACCCGACAAAGACCTCGAATGGAACCAGGATTCCGTCGACGGCATGCGCCGCTACCTGAACCGCGTGTGGCGAACCGTACATCTTCTCCTGGCCTACTCGGTCGATGAGGAGGGTGTCATCTCAGGTGTGCCCTCTCTGGGCGAGAAGGACGCGGTCGATCCGGAGAAGCTCGAGGAACTGGAAGCCGATCTCTTCCGTGAACTGAATCGTACGCTCGCGAAAGCGACCGATGATCTCGAAGGTGATAATTTCAATACAGCTATCGCAGCTCTCATGGAGCTCACCAACGCTGCGAACACATATCTCAACGCCACCGACCCGAGTGATCGCAATGCTGACCTAACCACCCTTGTGGCTCATGATCTGGTGTGTGCTCTGGCACCGTTCACGCCGCATATCGCCGAAGAGCTCTATCACAGTGCCCTCGGTCATTCGGAGGATGGCTCTTCGGTTCATCACGAGTCATGGCCTACGTTCGATCGTGCATGGGCCGTTTCAGACGAGGTTGAGATCGCCATTCAGATCATGGGGAAGATCAAAGCACGTATCGATGTTCCGGTGGGCATCTCGGATGATGAAGTCGAGTCCATGGCGCGAGAGGCGATAGCAGATCAACTTGAAGGGAAGAACGTCATCAAGGTGATCGTAGTACCAGGTTCCTTGGTGAACTTCGTCGCTCGCTGAGCCTCTGAACATAATTCGCACCAGGCTGGAAGGCTGTCTTGATGTTCGATCATCTGGCAGCCTTTCTTGTGTGCTGTCTCGGATGCCGCAGCGAGATCTCCGCGACGATGATCGCGATCGACATCATTGAGACGGCGGATAGTACAGTCCAAGGTGTGGTGGGTGCGATTGCGGGCATCGGTTTGCGGCTAGGAGGTAATGACGGACGGTTCAGGGGGAGTTGGGATCTCACACGCCTCTTCCCCGAAGTGGGCGTCGTGAATGGCATTCCGGTGGTGAGCCTCACCGCCTTCAAAGAGGAGGTAGCTCGATTAGCTAGTGGTTCGGTTCGGATAATAGGTCTCGATGGCCGTGAAGCGCCGATCGAGTGCGATATCGTTGTCGATCGTAAAGCAAAGCCCATCCTGTCACATGGGTCTCTGACATTCGTGGTCCGGCAGGAAGGAAACCTGGTCTGGCCACTCATGAAGTCTGAGTTTGAGAACGAGACCGCCATCTACGGAGCTCGACGTTGTGATGAGTTCGAGATGGATAATGATGCCGAAGAGTGTGCAACCACCGAGGAGAGTTGTCGAAACTGTCTCTATAGGCGTTGGACCCGGGCGGGATTCGAATGCATGAGGGAGTCTGTCGGATAACCCCGTGCCCTTCTCGCTCTCGAAATGCACGTGAATCTCGACCATCCGTCCTATCAGAAGAGGCCGCCTATTCATCTCAATGGATACGGATGCGACTTAGTTACACGATCTGTAACAAGGTTCTGGTAAGATTCACTGATTCATCCAACGGCGTGAGAAGGCTACGTGTACGGCATCAACGAGATCCTCTTGAATCAGGTCCGCAACGACTACTCCATGCATCTTTCGGAGCGGCAATACATCCTGGATTGCTCCATGGGTTCGAACCCGTACGGACCCGCTCCCGGGCTTTCAGTCGATCATGACGTGACTGAGGGGATCCATCTCTATCCGGATGACGAATCGGTCCTCAAGGGTCTTATCGCTCAGAGGTATGCGGATATCGCTGATATCTCACCGGAGATGATCGTCTTCTCCTGTGGTTCGATAGGCTCGGTCCTCGCTATCAACCGTCTCGTGTGTCATCCCGGTAAGAAGGTCATCGGACTCGCTCCCACGTTCACGGCTGTCATCGATGACTTCGTCACGTACGGTGTGGATTGGGATCCCGTACTCCTCAAGAAGGAACGGGCGTTCAGGTTCGACGCACAGGGTCTTCTCGCCAAGGTGGATGAGAACTCCGATGCATACATCTATATAGACAACCCCAATAATCCGACGGGTCAGTTCTATCCTGTCGCTGACCTCGAGAAGATGGTCGCGCTCGCGCAGGAGCGTGGGTCATTCGTGCTGATCGATGAGGCGTACGGCGACTACATGCCCAACTCCAACTCGGCGATCGGTTTGGTCGAGAAGTACGACAACCTGGTCGTCACGAGGACGTTCTCGAAGGGGATGGGGCTCGCAGGTGCTCGTCTCGGGTACACGATCGGCCAGCCTAAGTTGATGGATCTGCTGCTCAAGACGAACGTCCCGATCTCCATGAGTTCGGTCGCACAACATCTGGCGATCAAGGCACTGGAGTCAGGGTGGGTCGAGAAGACTAAGGAACGAGTCGAAGCGGACAAGCCTCGGGTACTCGCGGCACTCGATCATCTGAAGCATGGCTTCACGGAATCGAGCACTCCCATCACGTTGATGTACCTCGAGGACGAGGACATCGATCTGGCTGATGCGATGCTCGATGTAGGAATCAGGGTCGTATCGTGCGACGGTTACGACGGACTGGGCAAGCATGCCGTCCGCGTCAATCTCCACGACGATATAGAAACGTTGATCTCACTGCTCGAGCACGTCGAGCAGAAGTTCCAGAAGGAGAAGTAGATGGCACAGGATGTACGAGGCTCCGTGGATTCCGCGGTAGCCGAGGCCAAAGGGAAGACGTCGATCCTTAACGTCTTCAAGTTCGCAGGTGCGTTCGTGGCGTTCATGATCGGATCGGGTTACGCGACCGGTCAGGAGATCCTGCAGTTCTTCACCGCGTACGGCTGGGGCTCCATCGGTGGTCTCATCATCGCGCTCGTGTTCTTCGCCGTCGTGGCTGCGACCGCCATGGCGTACGGTTTCCGCCACAGGAACGACGGTACCAACGTGGAGACCGAAGGTTTCCGGTACTTCACGGGTCGTGTGTTCGGCCTGTTCCTCGAGTGGTTCGTACCGATCTTCCTATTCATGGTGGTCGTCGTCATGATCTCCGGATCGGGTGCGACGATCTCTCAGATGACGGGCCTTCCGCAGTGGGTCGGTACGTTCTCGATGGCGCTTCTCGTTTTCCTCTCCAACCTGCTAGGGCTTCGTCGGATCGTGGATATCATCGGTGCTCTTGCTCCGATCACCATCATCTTCACGATCGGAATCTCTGTCGCGGTCCTCATCCAGAACCCTGGCGGCCTTTCGGAGTTCGCTGCGAACCAGGACATCATCAAGGATGCACCCGCAGCGGTGGAGAACCGTTCGCTCTGGTGGCTCGCGGGTCTTCTCTACGTCGCATATAACGCGACGGGATCCATCCCGTTCTTCACGGCTTCGGGCACCATGGGTAACTCCGAGCGTGAGGTCAAGCTCGGCGCCATCATCGGATCGATCCTGCTCATCGGTGCAGCTCTGCTCCTCAACCTTGCGATGCTTTCGATGGCTGATGCGGCTCTCTCCGCCGAGGTTCCGGTCCTTGCCATCGCACAGGGCATGAGTGGTATCGTTTCTGTTGCTTTCGCTGTTGTGGTGCTGCTTGAGATCTTCTCGACAGCTAGCCCCATGATGTGGATCGCCGTGAGCCGTCTTTCCGAAGAGGGTACCAAGCGGCAGTACGTGGTGCTGACGATCCTTTCGATCATCGCGTTGTTCGGAGGCTTGATACCGTTCGGCATGCTCGTGGGAACGGTGTATCCGCTCACTGGTTACCTGGGTATCGCCGTCATCGCGCTCGTCACTATCCGCATGATCATCGAGTGCCGCAACCGTGCCAAGGGTCTCGATCCAGAGACACCGGCCTTCTTAACCGAGAAGCAATAGGCGCACCGCCCGACCTTCTCGCTAGGAACGACATCACGGTCCGTCCGGCTCACACACGAGTCGGGCGGACCGCACCGTTCCTGCACAAGATCGCTGGATGGTTCCGCAAGGAACCGGTACGTGGTACAATCACCGACGTACGTGGCACGTGCACATGTGTACAGGGTCGGGTTCTATCGGAAGTGGGCATGCCCGCTTCTTTTTATTCTGTTCAGGAGATGTGAGGTCGGATGGCAGATCGGGATGTGGTCCAGCGGATCATCGCCGCTCTCGAAGAGGAGTCGGGCGAGAAGGGCTTGGACATCGTGAGTGTGGAGATCGGCGGCGCTACCAAGGCACCGCTGCTCCGTGTGCGCTTGGATAACCTGGAAGGAGAGACCATCACGCTCGACCAGGTCGAAGCTGCAGCTCCGTGGGTGAACGACGTCGTGGACGCACTCGACCCGTTCCCCGGTCAGTTCATGCTCGAGGTCTCGTCTCCCGGGATCGACAGACCACTCAGGCGCCTCTCGGATTTCGAGCGGTTCGCCGGTGAGGAGGTCGTCGTCCGCACCAACGCGTTCGAAGGTCGCAAGAAGTGGACAGGAATGATTGTCCGCGTGGAGGATGAGGACATCATCCTGGATGTGGATGGCACCGAGGAGCGCATCCCGTTCTCTCTGTTGAAGGATGCGCAGATCAAAGGCAAGTACGATTTCAAGAGCCGAAAGGACGCGTAATGGCTTCCGAACTCATGGATGCGCTGAAGTTCCTAGCGCAGGAGAAAGACATCGACGAGCTGTATCTGCTCGACCAACTGGAGAAGTCCCTGGCTGAGAGCTATACGGACATCCTGGACGCCGACTACGGCACACGGGTGACCATAGATCGCCAGAGCGGCAACATCTACGTGTACGAACTCATCCCCGTGGGTGAGATGGACGAGGAGACGGGCGAATACGCTGAGTACGAGGAGAAGGACGTGACGCCCAAGGATACGTCCCGTATCGCTGCTCAGAACGCCAAGAACGTCATCAACCAGATCGTGCGTGATGCCGCCCGTAAGGCGATCCATAAGGAGTTCTCCAGCCGTGTCGGTGAACTCATCACCGGTTCGGTGCTGCAGTCCACACCTGATTTCACCATCGTCAAGATCAGGGACGGCGTCGAGGCCGAACTCCCGCACTTCGACCAGAAGCGTCACCCGCAGGAGCGCTCCGAGCGCCCCAACGGTGAGTTCTATCAGCACGGACAGCGTCTCAAGGCGCTCATCATAGATGTACGGGACCCCAATCCCGTGAACGAGGAGGGCGTGGTCATGAGGTCCGAATCCTCGAGACCTCCCATCGTCGTCTCCCGTACCCATCCCGACCTGCTCCGCGAGCTCTTCGCGCTGGAGGTACCTGAGATCTACGACAGGATCGTGGAGATCAAGTCCATATCACGTGAGCCGGGCGCTCGCTCCAAGGTGGCTGTCCACTCGCACGAGCCGCGTCTCGATCCGGTCGGTGCGTGCGTCGGCCCCAAGGGTTCGCGCGTCCGCCTCGTGGTCTCCGAGCTCCGTGGTGAGCGCGTCGATGTGATCCAGTGGTCCGAGGATCCGGCCCGTTACGTGGCAAACGCTCTGTCGCCTGCTCAGGTGACGCGCGTCATCATCGAGCCGGACACCCAGTACGCGACCGTCATCGTGCCTGATGACCAGCTGTCGCTCGCTATCGGTAAGGAAGGCCAGAACGCACGCCTGGCCGCACGCCTCACCGGTTGGCACATAGACATCAAGTCCGAGTCCCTCTCGGGTGAGATGTACGACATGTCCACCTCGCTGCTCGACGATGAGGATGAGACACCCGCCGACCTGCGCTGCGAGCACGTACTGGACAACGGCCTGCGCTGCAGGAACCATGCACGCCCCGGCTCCCGATTCTGCGGTGTGCACGATCCCGAGGTGGTTGCCGAGGAGTACGAGAGCACCGATTCCGACCCCGACAGCTTGATCTGAGTCGGGCAGGTAACACGGTGACCCTCGCGGAACGCTCATGCATCGCATGTCGGAAGAGCGCGCCCAAATCCGAGCTCCTGAGGATCGTCAGGACGCCGGAAGGGCACGTGGAGTTCGACGAGACCGGTCGGAAGCCCGGTCGAGGAGCGTATCTCTGCGGGGATGAGGCCTGTGCACGTAAGGCGGGCGAGAAGAACCTGATCGCACGGGCACTGCGGGTGCGACTGGATAGCGTAACGATGGATCGCCTCATGGACGATCATGCGGATGCCGTCACACGACGGTCGTTGCACGGATAGGACGGAGTACCACATGGCTAAATTACGAGTGCATGAGCTCGCCAAGGAGTTCGGCATGACGAGCAAGGAGATGCTCTCCCATCTCGAGGAGATGAAGATCCCTGCCAAGAACCATGCTTCGACTCTGGAAGAGGCCTACGTGGACCTCGTCCGCAAGAAGCTCGCTCCCATCATGGAGGCACGCGCTGCGGAGATCGAGGCAGCACGTCTCGCTGAGGAGCAAGCTCGTGAGGAGGAGGAGCGCAAGGCCGCCGAGGAAGCGGAGCGCGCCCGTATAGAAGCAGAGGAACGTGCTCAGGCCCGTCGCGAGGAGGAGCGTCGTCGTCGCGAGGAGGAAGAGGCACGTCGTCAGGCTGAAGAGGAGGAGCGGATCCGCGCAGAGGAGGAAGCGGCAGCCGAGGCTGAGCGCAACCGCGTGAAGGATACCGCCCCCACCATGAAGCCGGATATGAACAACCTCTTAGCTCAGATCCAGGAGGAGCGTCAGCGCCTCGAGGAGGAGCAGGCACGCCAAGCTGCCGAGAAGAAGGCGGAGCAGGAAGCAAAGGCAACCGCTGCCAAGGAGCGCCAGAGCCGTGCTCCCAAGGGGGAGGCCCCCAAGAAGGGCAAGAAGGGTCGTCGTCAGGAGG
>CAYVBA010000001.1:0-36734 GCA_964448475.1 uncultured Coriobacteriales bacterium | reverse complement strand
ATCACGACCGGATCAACGGTGGCAGAGGTGGCTGAAGCTCTCGAGGTCCCCGCGAACGACATCATCAAGCGTCTCTTCATGCTGGGAACACCGCTGACCATCTCGCAGTCTATGGGCGATGACCTCATCGAACTCGTGGCTGATGACATCGGAGTGGAGGTGAAGGTCGTTACAGTCGAGGAGGATACCTCCTTCGTCTTCTATGACGATCCGAAGGATCTCAAGCCGCGTCCGCCTGTCGTAACCGTCATGGGTCACGTCGACCATGGTAAGACCTCCCTTCTCGACGCCATCCGTCATACGGGTATCGTGGAGCAAGAGGCCGGTGGTATCACGCAGCACATCGGTGCATCCATGGTCATGATCAACGACCGTCAGATCACCTTCGTGGACACCCCGGGTCACGAAGCGTTCACCGCCATGCGTGCGCGTGGAGCGCGCGTCACCGACGTGGTCATCCTCGTCGTCGCAGCCGATGACGGTGTCATGCCCCAGACGGTGGAGGCCATCAACCACGCTCGTGCGGCAGAGGTGCCCATCATCGTTGCCATCAATAAGATGGACAAGCCCACGGCCAACCCCGATCGCGTGAAGCAGGAGCTCACCGAGCACAACGTCATCCCCGAGGAATGGGGCGGCGAGAACATGTTCGTGGAGGTCTCCGCCAAGCAGCGTGAGGGTATCGATGACCTCCTCGAGTCCATCCTGCTCCAAGCGGATGTGCTCGAACTCAAGGCGAACCCGGATACGTTCGCATCCGGTTACGTCATCGAAGGTAACCTGGACCGCGGTCTCGGTTCCGTCGCTACGATCCTCGTCAGCCGCGGTACCCTTCGCGTAGGTGATCCGGTCGTGGCAGGCACTGCGTACGGTCGCGTCCGCGCCCTTCTCGACCCCAAGGGCAACAACGTGCAGGAAGCACGCCCCTCCGATGCCGTCGAGCTACTCGGACTCTCATCCGTGCCGCAGGCCGGTGATGAGTTCCGCGTGTTCGAGGATGAGCGTGATGCACGTGACCTCGCAGAGGAACGTTCGCTCAAGCAGCGTCTCGCTGAGCAGGAGAAGCGTCAGCACGTAACGCTTGAGAACCTCTTCGACCAACTCGACCAAGGTGAGATCAAGGATCTCAACCTCATCGTCAAGGCCGACGTACAAGGTTCTATCGAGGCTCTCGAGGATGCGCTCAGCAAGATGGATCAGTCCGAGGTCCGCCTCAACGTCATCCACTCTGCCGTCGGTGGTATCACCGAGACCGACGTCACGCTCGCAGCAGCGTCCAACGCCGTCATCATCGGCTTCGGTGTCCGTCCCGAGCCCAAGGCTCGTGCGGCTGCGGAGAACGAAGGCGTCCAGATCAGGACGTACCGCGTCATCTACGAAGCCATCGAAGAGATCGATGCAGCCCGTGTCGGTATGCTCTCGCCCGACATCGTGGAAGTCGATACCGGTACCGCCGAAGTGCGTGATATCTTCCGCGTTCCGAAGGCCGGAGTCATCGCCGGTTGCTACATGCTCGATGGCGAGATGAACCGTGACGACACCGCACGTATCGTCCGTGACGGTACGGTCATCTACGAAGGCAAGATAAGCTCCATGCGTCGTTTCAAGGACGACGTGAAATCCGTCAAGGCCGGTTACGAATGCGGTATCGGCATCGACGGTTACCAGGACATCAAGGAAGGCGACCTCATCGAAGGGTTCCGTGTCGAGGAAGTCGCTCGCAAGGAGTAGTCATGAAGCAGAATAGGACGACGAGGAGACTGGGTGAGATCCTTCGCGAGAAGGTCTCGTCCATCCTCCTCTTCGAGGTCTCGGATCCCCGTCTCGACATGATCACGATCACCGGGGCGGAAGTCTCGGTCGACCGCTCGTTCGCACGCGTCTACGTCTCAGCTTCACCTGAACGCTACGACGAGGTGCTCGAAGGCCTCGAATCGGCCAAGGGGAGGATCCGCTCGATCCTAGGGCGCTCGCTCGACTGGCGCGTCACCCCTGAGCTCGTGTTCGAGATCGACCGCACCGCTGATGAGGCGGAGCGTATCGCCCATGCGCTTCGTGACGCGCCGGCTTCGTTGGATATCGAGAAGGACGAATCAGGTTACCCCCTCGAAGAGAACGACTGAGGTCACATGCTAGTAGGTGAATTCGACTCCGAGATGCTAGCTCACGCTGCAGGTTTCATCCGTGATGCGGAGACCATAGCCATCTCAGGTCATACGAATCCCGATGGTGATGCGCTCGGGTCGGCGCTCGGACTGGCAGCAGCCATCGAGCATACGTATCCGGATAAGCGCGTGATCCGTCTCCTTGCCGATGAGAGTCCGGTGCCCCGGATCTACCGCTTCCTGCCGGGAGCAGATGCTCTGGTGCCCGCGACATCCTATGAGGAGACCCCGGGTCTGATGATCACGGTGGACACGCCCACGCTCGAGCGTCTCCGCCATTCCGCGGACGTCGTGAAGCGTGCGAAGACCAGCATCTGCCTGGATCACCATCCGCATCGTGAGTCCTTCGCTGATATAGACATCACGGTCACGAAAGCGGCGGCCACCGGGCTTCTCGTCTGGAAACTCCTCCGCCCGCTCTCGTTGAAGCACACACCTGACGTGGCGACGAACCTCATGTGCGCCCTGATAACGGATACCGGCAGGTTCCAGTACCAGTCCGTGGACCAGGATGCGTTCCTGGTCGCGTCGCAGCTCTCCATGGCCGGAGCGCACGCGTCCGAGATCGCCCACCACGTCTACCAGTCCCGCCGGATCGAATCGATCAGACTCGAGTCCATCGTGCTCTCCCGCATCGAGCTGGAGAGTGACGGTAGGGTCGGCTGGTCGTACGTGACCGAGGAGGATTTCGAGCGCACCGGAGCCGTCAAAGCGGAGTCGGACGGGTTGATAGATATCGTCCGTAGTATCGACGGTGTGGAAGTGGCCATGCTCGCTCGTGAGGAGAAGTGCCGAGGCTACCGCTGCAGTCTGCGGTCCAAGACGCATGTGGACGTCAGCACGGTGGCTGAACGGTTCGGCGGGGGAGGACACAAGGCGGCTGCAGGATTGACGTTCGACGGTACGTTCGAGGAAGTCCGCTCCAAGCTCATCCCGGAACTCGAGCGCGCTCTCGAGCAAGGTGAAACGCGATCGTGAAGAGAGGTCAGAGCGGGATAGACGCACTCGTGCTCGTGGATAAGCCGGTAGGGCCCACTTCGCATGATGTAGTGGCTCGTGTGAGACGTATCCTGGGCGAGAAGCGCGTGGGTCATATGGGCACCCTCGATCCCGATGCATCGGGACTCCTCGTGGTGGGAGTGGGTCAAGCGACACGGCTCAACCCGTACATCTCCTCCGATCGCAAGAGCTATCGTGCTCTGATCGAGTTCGGATCGGCTACCACGACCGACGACGCGGAAGGCGAAGTCGTACGTGAGGCGGAAGCACCCGCCCTTCTCGCCGATGAGGAGGGTATGCTCCGGTACCTCGCTTCGTGGGTCGGAGTGCGCGATCAGCTGCCGCCGCTGTACTCGGCCATCAAGCTCAAGGGTAAGCCCTCGTACAAGCGGGTGCGTGCCGGTGAGGATGTCGAACTGGAGACCCGCAGCGTTGAGATCCATGACATGGAGCTCGTCGGCGTACGGAGTCAGGTGCTCGAGGTGGATGTCACCGTCTCATCCGGTACGTACGTGAGGTCCATCGCACGTGACATGGGCGAGGAGCTGGGGAGCGCTGCTCACCTCGTGGGCCTGCGACGTCTCACCACCGGGTCGCTCGATGTGAGGGATGCCGTGACGTTGGAGGAGTTGGAGTCGGCGCAGGAGGCGCAGGAGCTCGATAGTCTGTTCGCCGATCCGGTCGCTGCCATCGGCCTCGAACCGCTGCAGCTCACGGAAGCACACAGGAGCGCTGTTCTCAATGGCAACACCGTGCACGGCATCGGTGACGTGGATCGAGTACCGGGAGAACTCGTCTCGCTCGTCTCCGGGAACGAACTTCTCGCCATCGGCCGCATGGTGGGTGGTAGATCGGTCAAGCCCGAGGTGGTCTTCCCCTCAGGCATCGCGGGAGTCAAGGAGCGTCCGTGATCGATATCCGTAGGATCGCACGACATGCACTGCTTCTGGACGATCCTCTCGGGGATGGTCCGGGTGAGCGCTGTCCGCTCGTCATCTACGGCGAGAAGGACGAAGCCCCCATCCACATCGGCCCTGCCGTCTGCACGATCGGTGCGTTCGACGGCATCCATGAAGGTCACCGGTTCCTTATCCACTCGATGATCGAGGATGCGCACCGTCGTGGTCTCCCTAGCGTCATCATCACGTTCGATGTGGATCCCGATGAGTACTTCCGTCCCATCGAGTCCGTACGGAAGGTCCTCGACAACGAGACGCGCATAGACATGCTCCGCCGCATCGGTGCCGATCTGGTCCTCGTGGTGCCTTTCTCGAAGGAGATCGCCGCACTCACGCATGAGCGGTTCTTCGCTGACGTCATCGGCACCATCTTCGATCCGGCAGCGGTCCACGTAGGTCACGACTTCAAACTGGGTGCTGCCGGGCAAGGAACCATGGACGTCCTCATCCCGTGGGGCGAGAAGAACGGGGTCATCATGGTCCCGTACGACCTCGTCTGTGCACGGGGGTTGCCCATCAGCTCCACACGTATCCGGACGCTCGTCGAAGGCGGCCACCTGGAGCGGGCGCGGGAACTGCTCGGCCGATCGCACTTCTCGCGCGGGACCGTGGTACGCGGCAGGGGGGACGGCAGGAAACTCGGGTTCCCCACCGCCAATCTCAAGTCGGAGTATCCCTATCTCCTGCCTGGTGATGGGGTGTACGCCTGCATCGTCCGGATCGGCGACACGTTCTACCCGAGCGCCACATCGGTCGGCGCTCCCATCACCTTTCCGGGCGTGATCCAATCGGCACCCGTGGAAGCGTTCGTGCTCGGCTTCGAGGGCGATCTCTACGGGCAGGAACTGGATATCGTCTACTTCCAGAAGTTGCGCGGGATGGAGAAGTACGCTTCCCGCGAGCTTCTCACCGAAGCAGTCATGAAGAACATCGCCGAGGTAGCAGACCTCATGGGAGATACCGGAGTGGAGGTGTGACGCATGGGCATGATCTCCGATGACGACATAGAGCGGGTGAGACGCGCGAGTGACCTCGTGGAGATCGCTGCCGATCGCGTCGTGCTCCAACAGCGTAACCGCGAATTCTGGGGACGGTGTCCGTTCCATGAGGAGCGCACTCCTTCGTTCAAGATCGACCCCGCCACGCAGCTCTGGCACTGCTTCGGCTGCAGCACCGGGGGAGACGTCTTCGCGTACGTCATGAAGCTCGAGAACATGGATTTCCCCGACTCGGTCAGATATCTGGCGAGAAGGGCTCACATAGACATCGTGGAGACCGGAACCGATGTGCGCCGCACCCGTAAGACCCGACTGCTGGAGGTCTGCGAGGAGACGGCAGCGTTCTATCACGCAGCTCTCACACGAGGCACCGGCGAAGGATCCGCCAAGGCACGTGCGTATCTGGAGCGCCGTGGGTACGGCCCGGACCTCTGGAAGCGTTGGGACATCGGTTACGCACCGGGTCGGTCATCGCTCGTGAAGCGTCTTTCGGGCAAGGGTTTCTCGCCCCAGGAGATGGTCGATGCGAACGTGGCGGTGGAGCGATCGGGTTCGGTACGCGATCGGTTCTACGAGCGCGTCATGTTCCCCATCCGGGACGAGCTGGGTGCTGTGATCGCGTTCGGTGGACGTATCATCGGGGAGGGTGAGCCCAAGTACCTGAACTCGCAGGAGACATCGCTCTTCCATAAGTCCGCCAATCTCTACGCGCTCAACAAGGCGAAGGACGCCATCGTCGCGCAGGGAGCCGCACTCGTGGTCGAAGGGTATACGGACGTGATCTCGCTCCATGAGGCGGGGATCGCCAACGTGGTCGCCACGCTCGGAACGGCACTGACCGAGCAGCACGTGAAGGTCCTCGGTAGGTTCACCAAGCGGATCGTCTACGTCTTCGATGGTGATGAGGCAGGTCAGAACGCAGCGGAGCGCGCCATCAGGTACATCGGCACGGCCAAGGCGGATTTCTACTGCATCGTGCTCCCGGAAGGGGAGGACCCGGCCGACTACGTCGAGGCTCATGGCAAGGACGCGTTCCTCTCGCTCGTGTCCCGAGCTGAGCCACTGGTGACGTTCGTTATCGATCGAAGGCTCTCGAGCCATGACGTGGGGACCCCGGAAGGCCGAGCGCGCGCTCTGGCGGACGTCGTCGGTGTCATCGCACCTTTCAAGGGGACGCTCCTCGGAGACGATTACGCCGTCTACATCGCGGATGCTCTGGCTGCGGACGTGGAGACGGTCAAGCGTGAGCTCGCCCGCACCGAGGTCAGGTCACCCCGCATCCCGGGCCGGAGCACTCCTCCTGAGCAACCTCAGCACCAGGAGCAGCCCCGTGAGGACGTGCCGTTGTCACTCGGCGAGAAACGCGCGATCAGAGCGGAGCGCGAACTTCTCGCCCTCATAGCCACCGAGCCGGACGCGATGAGGCCGCATGCGGGCACGATCGCGGAGTTCACTTGGCTCGATGGGAGACACGAGACGGTGGCTTGGAGTATGCTCGCTACTCCCGAGAACACCCCGGCCCGTGATGTCGTGGCCGCTGCGGAAGCGGCGCAGCCGGGTATCTCGCCCATCCTCTCATCGGGCCGTCTGGCCGGTGCGGAAGGATACACGCTCGACGAGGTCATCACGTTCCTCCTGGATACGTTGATGCACTACACGATCGAGCGGAGGATCAGGCAAGGGACGAGCAGACTCAGATCACCCGGCGGTATGGACGATGCGGCGTACGACTCGCTTTTCGAGGAGATCTCAGCGCTGCAGAAACGTGCGACCTTACTGGAGACGCGCCTGAGGAACGTCTCCATGGACCTGTAACGGGTATGTGGAATCTACCAGTCAAGTGGAAGGAACGATGTGGCCGCTAAGAAGAAGATAGAACTCGATGAGACTCTGGAGAACCCGTTCAAGCAGATCCAGCAGATCGCTAAGGGTTCAGCACGGGTCACCGAGGACCAGATACAAGGGGCTCTCAAGGACGTGGAGGTCGACGACGATGAACTCGACGGCTTCTACGACTACGTGCGGTCCCAGGGCATAGAGATCGTAGGCTCCGAAACAGCGGACGATGAGGATATCGACGAGCCGCTGGATGATGACGGGGATGACGTGGATCGCTCTGAAGCCGAGGTCGTGGATATCGTCCTACCCAAGGGCTCGACAAAGGCTTCGCGTGGAGCGCGCAAGCGTACCGACAACTCGACCGTACTGCTCACCGGTGATCCGGTGCGCATGTACCTGAAGGAGATCGGCAAGGTAGACCTGCTGACCGCAGCGGAGGAGATCGACCTCGCCATGAAGATCGAGGCAGGTGTCGAAGCCTCCGAGAAACTCGAGGAGATCGAGGAGCAGGGGATCGAGCTCACGCGCGCGCAGCGTCGCAGGCTCGTCCGTGTGGAGCAAGTCGGTATAGACGCCAAGCAGCAGCTGACCTCCGCGAACCTGAGGCTCGTGGTATCCATCGCCAAGCGCTACGTAGGTCGCGGCATGCTCTTCCTCGACCTCATCCAGGAGGGTAACCTCGGCCTCATCCGTGCGGTCGAGAAGTTCGACTACACCAAGGGCTTCAAGTTCTCCACGTACGCGACGTGGTGGATCCGTCAGGCCATCACCCGAGCCATCGCCGACCAAGCGCGTACCATCAGGATCCCGGTCCATATGGTCGAGACGATCAACAAGCTCGTGCGTGTACAGAGGCAGCTGCTTCAGGAGCTGGGTCGAGAACCCACCCCTGAGGAGATTGGTGAGCAGCTCGATATGACAGCGGAGCGCGTCCGCGAGATCCAGAAGATCTCACAGGAGCCGGTGTCACTCGAAACCCCCATTGGTGAGGAAGAGGATTCACAGCTCGGAGACTTCATCGAGGACTCCGCTGCAGTGGTCCCTCCCGATGCCGCGAGCTTCAGCATGCTCCAGGAGCAGCTCAATCAGGTGCTTGACGGACTCGCTGAGCGTGAGCGGAAAGTGATCGAACTCCGCTTCGGGCTCCGTGATGGTCACCCGAGGACACTCGAGGAGGTCGGACGTGAGTTCGGCGTGACTCGTGAGCGTATTCGGCAGATCGAGTCAAAGACTCTGGCCAAGCTGCGTCACCCGAACCGTTCAGGCAAGCTGAAGGAGTATCTGGAGGACTGATCGGGTCCAGCTCTGACGGAGATGAACGTTCGAGAAGGTCTCCCGGAACGACCGGGAGACCTTCTTCGTTCTCGGCTCCGGTGACTCGCATCAGAAAAGAAAAAAGCCCGCTTCTGCGGGCTTCGGGAGTCTCTGGCTCCCCGGGTAGGACTCGAACCTACAACATTTCGGTTAACAGCCGAACGCTCTACCATTGAGCTACCGAGGAATCTGGATTCAACAGCGCAAGTAATGATACACGAACGGAAGCGGCATGCAAGAGGTCCGATCCGCGATCGGGGATCCACCTTAACTCTTACTTAACATGCTGTACCTGATACACGTGCCTCAATACCCGGTGGCACACTATGGTGGACACGGAAGGAGCATGATGAGGATCGTCGTCGTGGAAGATGAACGCAATCTCGCCGAGCTGATAGAGCTCTACCTCGCACGCGCAGGTTTCGAGGTCGAGGTCTTCGCTGACTCGGACGGCGTGATCGATTACATCGATTCCCACGACGTGGATCTGGCGATCCTCGACATCATGCTTCCGGGCGAGAAGGACGGATATCAACTGTGCTCCGCTATCCGGGAGTCCCATTCGTTCCCGATCATCATGCTCACCGCGAAGGTCCAACAGGACGAGAGGATCGAAGGATTCACCGCGGGTGCAGATGATTACGTCACCAAGCCGTTCTTCCCGATGGAGCTCGTGGCTCGTGTGAAGGCTCAGCTCCGGAGGACACGGATCTACTCGCGCGGGATGACCGAATCGGTCCTCGGATACGGCGGTGTCATCCTGAACGAGCACAAGTCAGCCATGTCCTTCGGTGACTCCGAGGTCTCGTTGACCCCTACCGAATTCTCGATACTGCGGCACATGATGGAGAGTCCGCATATGACGCACTCCACGCAGGAGATTTTCGAGTCCGTGTGGGATGAGCCGTGGCTCGAGCAATCCGCTAATACCGTCATGGTCCATATCAGGCATATCAGGAAGAAGCTCGACAACCTCGGTGCGCCGGAAGATATGATCCGCACCATATGGGGAGTGGGGTACCGCATTGGTAGCTGAAACCAAACTCCAGGATTTCCCGAGCGCATGGGCGCAGCGCTATATAGATGCGCTGGACGACATCGCGCTCCCGTCCGATCTCACCAAGCTGCAGGTCCGCTCCGCGGTCGCTACCATCCTCGTCACGCTCGCGCTCGGTATGCTCGTCTACCTGTTGTGGGGCGTATTCTCCTCGCTGTTCTTCGGGATAATCATACTCAGGCCGCTCCACTCGGCTCTTCCGTGGCTCTCCATCTTCGTGGGGATCGGCTTAGCCATCGCTCTCGGCATCAGATTGCGTAATGCGTTCTACGAGAAGCCCAAGATCGCGGCACAACTCAGGATCGATGAGCTGCGGCGTGCACTCATGAAGTTCGTGGAACATCCCGAGGACGGTCTCGTCATAAACGATTCGGACTATCTCCAGGTGAAGTACGCGCTGGAGCGTAGGTTCGACGATTGGTCCCGTTCCGAGGACCTCATGCGGGAGAGCTTCCAGGAGAAAGCAGATCTCATCAGTTATCTCGCGCACGACATCAAGACGCCGCTCGCTTCGATCATCGGCTACCTGTCCATGCTCGCGGAGGTCCAGGAGCTCACTCCGGAGAACCGCGAGAAGTACATCAAGCGTGTCCTGGACAGTGCTGTGAAACTGGATGTCCTCGTGTCCGAGTTCTTCGACGTCACGAAGTTCGGGCTCGGCACCATAGCCATAGACAAGGCTCCGGTCGACCTCGCCATGATGATCCAGCAGATCGCGGACGAGCATTACCCACTCGCTGAGGAACACGACATGAGGATCGTCGTGGAAGGTGACACCGACATGACGGTGTCAGCGGATCCTGAGCGGATCGGTCGTGTCTTCCAGAACCTCATCAAGAACGCCATATCCTACGGAGATCCCGGCACGGACATCACCTGCAGCATGGAATCGTTCCCGGAGTCCGTCGTGATAAGGGTTTCGAATCACGCGCCTGAGATGACACCGCTGCAGCTCGATCGCATCTTCAGGAAGTTCTATCGTCTGGGTGACGCGCGTTCGACCGCCACCGGTGGTTCGGGGCTCGGTCTTCCCATAGCGCGTGAGATCGTGGAACAGCATGAAGGGTCCATCACGGCTCAGAGTAGCGAAGGCATCGTGACCTTCACCGTGACGCTCGTCCGCTGAGGAGGGGAAGAATGAACACCATCGGATTCTCCAACATACACGGAACGACCGGATCCGCTCCGTCCTCGAACATCGGACTTCATCAGAGGCAGCTGCTCGAGCGCTCCCGTACACGCCCCATGCGTGATGCTTCGACCATTCGGAGCACGGGAGGAACCGGTCGTGACACGAAGGATCGTCCGCTCGGGTCCTGGTCTCCCGCATGTCGTGAACTCACCCCGGACGAGCAGTTCTACCGCGAACGCAGACTCCGTTTCATGCAACAGCAGGTGTGGTCCTAGAGAGCTCTGTGGTAGTATGAGCAACGTTCTTCTCGCACGGATGGACCCGTAGCATAACGGTTAATGCAGGGGACTCATAATCCCTTGAGTGTAGGTTCGAATCCTACCGGGTCCACCATCACACTCATGAGGCCCATATGGATACAGAGCGTCAACTCACGCTCCGGTCGATCATCATCGGAGTGCTTGGTAGTCTCATCATCTCCACGAGCTCCATCTACGTAGCTCTCAAGATGGGTGCCTTGCCGTGGCCCATCATTTTCGCGGCGCTGATCTCGTATGCACTATTGAGAGCTCTTGGCAACACGAATCTCTCTGAAGTGAACGTGGCACATACGGCCATGTCCGCCGGTGCCATGGTTGCCGGTGGCGTGGCATTCACACTACCGGGGATCTGGATCATCGATCCTACCGCGGAGCTTCCGTGGAGCCAAGCGCTTCTCGCAGTCGCTGTTGGTACTGCACTCGGGTTGGTCTTCTCGGCGCTTATGAGACGTTATTACATCGATGAGCTGGAGCGGCCGTTCCCGATTGGTGAAGCCGCGGCTCAAACTCTTCAAGCTACGGATGCAGGCGGGAGTCGACTCGCCATCCTAGGCGGCGGGCTCGGCTTTGCGGGAATCTTCACGTTCCTACGGGATTCGATCGGCGCCATTCCCGCTATGCTCTTCCAGAAGGCCTCCGTCCTGGGGGTGCCTCTCGCCATCTACGCTTCACCCATGATGATCTCCGTCGGCTACATGGCTGGAAGCGTAGCCATGGGAGTCTGGTTCATCGGCGGACTCCTCGGGCACCTGGGCCTTCTTAGCATCCTCCCGAGTGCGGGTATTCTCACTGCTGAATCGGCCGAAGCGATCCGCAGTTCCCTTGGCATCGGCCTCATGGTGGGAGCCGGTGTGGGTGTCCTCCTGAAGACCGTCATCCCGCATATCAAGCGACTTCTCGAGCGTAGGAACATCACTTCTGTGGATGAGAAGAGCGGATCATCCCGTATCGGTATCGTAGCTCTCGTCGCTGTCATAGCCGTTGCTCTCATGACCACATTGCTCGACTTCGGCATCGTAGCAAGCATCATCTGTATGGTCGGTACCTTCATCGCCGTCAACATGGCTGCTCAATCGGTGGGGGAGACGGGCATCGATCCCATGGAGGTCTTCGCCGTCATCGTCCTTCTTGCGGCTCGCGCACTGACGGAGATCGGCGGTACCCCTGCCTTCCTTCTTGCGTGCATCGTAGCAGTGGCGTGCGGGCTTGCTGGAGACGTGATGAGCGACTTCAAGGCCGGACGCATCATCGGGACGTCGCCACGTGCACAGTTCATCGCTGAGATCGCAGGGTCGGTCGTGGGAGTAGGCGTGGCCATCGGCGTACTCGCGATCCTCGTCAATGCATATGGAACGGATGCGTTCGGCCCTGGCAAGGATTTCGTCGCTGTTCAAGCGAGCGTTGTAGCAGGGCTCGTCCAAGGCGTGCCGCATCTGCCCGCCCTTCTCGCCGGCGTGATTGTCTCAGCGCTCCTCTACGTACTCGGTGTGCCGGTCATCACCCTCGGGCTCGGTGTGTACCTGCCGTTCTATTTGACGCTCACCGCGGTGGTCGGAGGGGCTGTCCGTGCTCTCACCGATCGGCTGTTCCCCGGGCGTGCGGAGGATACGGGGCTCGTGCTCGCGTCCGGGCTCCTGGGTGGAGAAGCCATCGTGGGCGTGCTCTTGGCGTTCGCGGCGCTGTTCGGTTCGGGGATCCTGGGCTGATCGGAGGCCGCTCCGTCAGTCCTCCAGCATGAGATCGAAGCCCTGGCGCCGGATGGACCTGAGGATCCGTGCGCGCTTCTCCTCCGACTTCGCGTACTTCTTGAGGAGCTGGCCGGTGAAGGTCTCCTGCTTGGGGTTGAGATCGCGTAGGTCGTAATAGGTCTTCATGACCTCGTCGTAGTCGGCCATCGCTTCCACGTACGAACCGTCGAGCGGCTCGTACGTGTTCTCGAAGATGCGGAAGCACCTGTCCATGCGGGGTTTGAGCTGCGGTTCCTGATTCGGGTATCCGAAGCCGAGTCCCAAGGCCGGGAAGGTGACCTCGGGCAGGTCGAAGAGCTCGATGACCGCATCGGGATCGTTCAGGATGCTCCCCATGAACGCAGTGCCCAACCCCAGTGTGTTCGCCGCCGTGCTCGTGTCCGCTGCTGTGATAACGGCGTCGCTGAAGCCTTGGAAGAAGCGGTCCATGCTCCGCGAGGAAGGCGAGTCCAATCCCAGCTCGTCGGTGATCCTGTTGTTGCGGTAGACATCCACGATGAAGATGTAGACCTCGGGCATGCGCGCGGCGTACTCCTGCTTGTTGATGCGAGCGAGCTCACGCCTCTTGTCCGGATCGGTGACCCGGATCACGCTCGAGGATTGGAGCCCGGTGCTGCACGCTGCGCGGATCATCACGTGCTCCAGCATGAGTCTCACATCCTGAGGAACTGGACGATCCTGGAACTCACGGATGGTACGGCGATCCAGCATGCTCTCTATGGTTTCGTTCATCATATCCTCCCGTTCGACACTCGCAAGATTACCCATTCCTAGCTCCTTCGACGTCAAGATCCCCAAGACGTAACCATCCTCTGACACAGTGTTCACGAACGTGCTATCATTACACCCGCTTTCGGTTCCAGATGGGCGTTTGGCTCAGGGGTAGAGCACTTCCTTCACACGGAAGGGGTCACTGGTTCAAATCCAGTAACGCCCACCATACGATCACTTCACGCCCCATCATCACGATGGGGCGTTGTCGTTTCCAGGGTGCTTCGAAGAGGGCGAGAAGCCCCGGCTGTACTATCATCAGCGCTAGTTCCACACCGCTCGACCATCGGAGTGTTGCACCGTGATCCTGTTGCTCGATCGAGTCTCGAAGTCCTATGGCGCACGCGTCCTCTTCGAGGATGCTTCGTTGCGCATCGCAGCAGGCGAACGCTATGCGCTCGTTGGTGCGAACGGGACAGGGAAGACCACACTGCTCCGCATCATCGCGGGTCTCGAAGGATACGACGCAGGTGACGTCGTCATAGCCAAGGGAGCGACACTCGGTTACCTCCAGCAGGAGGATGCGCTCCCACTCGATGCCACCGTCCTCGACGCCGTCCGTGAAGCCGATTCGGAACTCCTCGCACTCGGTGGGAGGCTCCAGGCTCTCGAGGAGGCCATCTCCACCAGTGATGCTGCGGATGAGGGGCATGACGCCCTTCTCGCCCGGTACGGACGTGCGCGCGACGCGTTCGAGCACGGGGGAGGGTACACGCTCGATGCTCGGGCGCGGGCCATCCTCTTCGGTCTCGGGTTCGGTGAGGATGACCTGACGGCGCATGTCGCTGATTACTCAGGTGGGTGGCGTATGCGTATCTCGCTCGCGCGCATCCTGCTCAAGCGACCGGACCTCTTGCTGCTGGACGAGCCCACCAACCACCTCGACCTGGAGAGCGTGCGCTGGCTCGAGGGATTCCTGTCCGAGTACGAAGGCGCCATCCTCATGGTCAGCCACGACCGCGCGTTCATGGACGGCATGGTGAATCACATCGCGGCGCTCGAACGCGGCAAGCTGACCATCTACAAGGGCAATCACTCCGCCTACCTCGAGCAACGTGAAGCGGCGCTCGTCCAACTTCGTGCCGATAAGGCCGCTCAGGACCGCGAGATCGCGCATCTGGAAGCATTCGTGGAGAAGTTCCGCTACAAGGCGACCAAAGCCAAGCAGGCGCAGGATCGTCTCCGCAAACTGGAGCGCATCGAACGCATCGTGCTGCCGGAGGAACGCAAGAAGGTCTCCTTCCGCTTCCCTCAGCCGCCTCGTACGGCCGACCGGGTCATCCGGCTCACCGACATCCACAAGTCGTATGGCGAGAAGGTCGTGTACGAAGGCCTTTCCCTCGACCTCTTCAGAGGTCAACGGATCGCATTGGTCGGTCCGAACGGCGCGGGCAAATCCACGCTCATGAAGATCATCGCCGGCGTCGAGGGATTCGAGGCGGGCGAGCGTGAGCTCGGCAAGCACGTGGAGGTCGCGTACTACGCGCAGCATCAACTGGAGCACCTGGACGCGAGGAACACCGTACTCGCGGAGATGGACGCCGCCGCTCCCGGCTGGACGCAGTCCGAGGTCCGCTCGCTCCTGGGGACGTTCCTCTTCACCG
Source organism: uncultured Coriobacteriales bacterium (assembly GCA_964448475.1). Taxonomy (GTDB): domain Bacteria; phylum Actinomycetota; class Coriobacteriia; order Coriobacteriales; family CAYVBA01; genus CAYVBA01. The sequence continues at coordinate 21,828 of CAYVBA010000001.1, read as the reverse complement.
GGGACGACGTGGAGAAGAGGATCTCGGTCCTCTCAGGTGGCGAGAAGGCACGGCTCGCTCTGGCCAAGATGCTCGTGGATCCCGCACCGCTCCTCTGCCTGGATGAGCCCACCAACCACCTCGACGTGGACTCGGTGGACATCCTGGAGACGGCGCTCTCCGACTTCGCCGGGACCATCGTGCTCATCTCGCACGACCGTCATCTCATCAGATCCATAGCCAACAGGATAGTGGAGGTGAAGGACGGCACCGTCACGATCTTCGAAGGTGACTACGACTACTACCTCTGGAAATCCGGCCAGCTCGATGGTCGCGACGGACCGGTGCGCGGTGGGATCGAAGCCACCCGCTCGAACGACACCGCATCTTCTAGAACAGCGTCCGGTTCGCATAACCGCCAGAAGGAGGACAAGCGCAAGCTCGCGCGGCTGCGTTCCGAGTTCAACGAACGGACCCGTGAGGAGCGCGCCCGTCTCGCCACCCTCGAGAAGTGCCTCGCGAAGAAGCAATCGCGCCATGACGAGCTGATCGAACTCATGGGCTCCGAGGACCTCTACCAGGACAAGGAGGCCTTCGACGCCGCGATGATCGAGTACACGGAGCTCAAGCGTGAGATCCCGCCGCTCGAGGAGGAGTGGTTCGAGCTCTCCGAAACCATCGAAGCGATCCGTATCGAGATGGGAGCGTGACATGAGGGCGAGAAGAGCCGTGCTCCTCGTACTGGACAGCGTCGGCGTGGGTGCACTTCCCGACGCGCATGAATACGGAGACGAGGGGGCTGACACGCTCGGGAACGTAGCGCGCTCCGTGGGTGGATTGCGGATGCCGAACCTCGGAGCACTCGGCCTCGGGAACATCATCCCGGTACGTGGCGTACCTGCGGTGGATGAGCCGGGAGCTTCCTTCGGTCGAGCAGCTGAGCTCGGCGTGATGAAGGACACGGTGGCCGGTCATTGGGAGCTCATGGGGCTGCCCGTCACGCGAGCGTTCCCTACGTACCCCGCCGGATTCCCTCACGACCTTCTCGCCCGTTTCGACGAGCTCTCACCCTGTGGCGCGCACCTGGGCGGTTCACCTGCGAGCGGGACCGTCATCCTCACGGAGCTCGGCGCGGAGCACCTGGCTACCGGAGCTCCCATTGTGTACACGAGTGCGGACTCCGTGTTCCAGATAGCTGCGCACGACGACGTGATGAGCGAATCCGAGCTGCATGCACTCTGCGAGCGGGTGCGTGATGAGGTCTGCGTGGGCGAGCATGGCGTGGCACGTATCATCGCGCGGCCGTTCACAGGTCCGGTCGGGGAGTTCGTGCGGACAGCGGGACGCAAGGATTACGCGCTCGCTCCGTCGGGCCCCACGCTCCTCGATGTGCTGAGCGAGTCCGGCATCACCGTGCTCGGGATCGGGAAGATCTCCGATGTGTTCGGTGGTCGGGGAGTGACCGAGAGCATCAAGACCATGGACGACGCCGATGGGATGGATACGCTCATCGCTGCTCTCGGCGACGAGGATCGCGGTGGATTCATCTTCTGCAACCTGAACGACTTCGATATGAAGTGGGGCCATAGGAACGATGCCGTATCGTACGCGCGCGGACTCGAGTACGTGGATGAGCGTATGCCCGAGGTCATGAGCGCCTTGCGTGAAGGTGACCTCTTCATGATCGTGGCCGATCATGGGTGCGATCCCACCGACGTCTCCACCGATCACACGCGGGAATACATCCCCATCCTCGCGATCATCGTGGGGTCAGCTGCTCCCGGAACGGATCTGGGCCTTCGGGATACCTTCGCTGACGTGGGAGCTACCATCGGAGATTATCTGGAAGTCGTGTGTCCGGGTCCGGGGAGATCGTTCCTCAGCTCATTAGGGGACGTACAGGGGTTATGATGCTCGTTCGAGTCGATCGCCTGTGAGGACCTGATGCTTCAATCGATAGTCCCATTCAACATCATCCAGATCGTGGTCACCGTAGTCCTGGTGATCGTCTCCATCGTCATCCACGAGGTCTCCCACGGCTGGGTGGCGTACAAGCTGGGTGACCCTACGGCTAAGAACGCGGGCCGACTCACGTTGAACCCTCTCAAGCATCTGGACCCGCTCGGGTCGTTCATCCTCCCGTTCGTGATGTCGCTATCCGGTGGGCCGGTGATCGGGTACGCGAAACCCGTGCCGTACAACCCGCGCTACTTCGAGGACATCCGGAAAGGTGAGCTGCTCGTCGGTCTTTCAGGACCGGCGTCCAATCTGGCGCAGGCACTCGTCGGAGCCCTTCTCGCTGCGATCGTACGCGCTCTGTTCGGTACCTTCGGAGCGGATGATGTAGCCGCCGGGATCCTCTCGTTCCTGTTCTACGTAGCTACCACGTACGTCTTCGTCAATCTCGTGCTCATGTTCTTCAACCTGATCCCGCTTCCTCCACTCGATGGTTCGTCGATCATCGCCGTCTTCCTGAACGACAAGCAGCTCCAGACCTATTACAAGGTGCAGCAGTATTCGCTGTTCATCCTGTTGCTGCTCTTCTTCGGCGTGCCCATGCTGACCGGTCTCAATCCGGTGGGGGCATATCTCTCGGCCACTGCGGGTAACCTCTACTCCCTTCTCATCCCATAAGGGACCCGACTCCGGGCGAAGGTCTATCTCCTGCGGTATCATTGAGCGGTATGTCAGGCTGCACGGTCGGGTGTCTCCGGCCGAGAAGAGAGGTCCTCCATGGCACGTGATCGTGTACTCACAGGATATCGTCCCACCGGTAAGCTCCACCTGGGACATTGGTTCGGGAACCTCATGAACATGAGGCATTTTCAGGAGGAGTACGACGCCTACTACTTCGTGGCGGACTGGCATGCGCTGACGTCCAACTGGCAGGACACGACCACCATCCCGAAGTTCACCGAGGAGATGGTCCTGGACTGGATCGCAGCAGGAATCGACCCTGAACGCTCCACCATCTACCGTCAGTCGGACATCCCCGAAGTCGCCGAACTCAGCTTGTACTTCTCGTTCGTCACTCCCATGAGCTGGCTCGAACGTGTTCCCACGTACAAGGAGCAACGCGACAACATCAAGGACAAGGACTTGAGCAACGTGGGGTTCTTCCTCTACCCGAACCTCATGGCGGCTGACATCGCCATCATGAAGCCCGTGGGAGTACCCGTGGGACGCGACCAGGAAGCTCACCTCGAGCTCACCCGTGAGATCGTGCGTCGCTTCAACGGTACGTACGGTGACGTGCTCGTCGAGCCCAAGGGTGTCTACGAGAAGGAAGCAGCCAAGGTCCCCGGTCTGGACGGCAGGAAGATGTCCAAGTCCTACGGCAACTCCATCTTCATCGCTGACAGCCCTGAGGACATCAAGCAGAAGGCCATGACCTGCGTGACCGATCCCGCTCGTGTCATGAAGACCGATCCGGGCAACCCAGACATCTGCCCGCTGCACCAGATCCACAAGCTCGTCGCCGATCCCGCTGAGATCGCTGAGTGGGAGGAGTGCTGTCGCAACGCGACCTGCGGGTGCGTGGCGCACAAGCGCAAGATGGGTGAGGACGTAGCAGCGTATCTCGAGCCGTTCCGCGAGAAGCGCGCGGAGCTCGACTCCAAGCCGGGTTATGCAGCAGAAGTGCTCGCGGCCGGTGCGGAGAAAGCACGCGAGCTCGCTCGCGTCACCATCGAGGAATGCCGCGCGCACATGCATCTCGATTTCGTCGAATGTCGGAACGGATAGCTGACGGTATGGCCTTCCGCGTCAGGACGCAAGCATTCGAAGGGCCGTTCGATCTGCTGCTCCATCTCGTGTCCAAACATGAGGTGGACATCGGAGCCATATCGATCGCCGATGTCTGCGATCAGTATCTCGCTGAGATCGAGGACGTTGAGACACTCGACCTCGATGTCGCCAGTGACTTCCTCGTGGTCGCCTCCACCTTGCTCGCCATCAAAGCCAATTCGCTGTTGCCGGCGGACTCGGACGAGGATGACGAGGAGGACGGGCAGCTCGACTACCTGACACCCGATCAGGCGCGGGACATCCTCGTGGACCGACTCATCGCGTATCGCCAGCACAGGAGTGCTGCAGCAGCTCTTCTCGCCCGCGCGGAGGCCGAATCCCGCATGGCACCACGCACGGCAGGGCCCGATCCGGAGTTCCTGGACATCCAGCCCGACTTCCTCGAGGGCATCACGCTCCACGGGCTCGCCGTCATCTGCGCTGACTTGGATGCGCGCAGGCAGACCATGTTGCTCGAAGCCGAGTACGTGGCGCCACGTCGTGTACCGCTCGCGCTCCACATGACGAGTGTGGACAGGTTGGTCAGGAGCAGGGGCACCACCACGTTCGCCGATCTCCTCGATGAGGAACCATCGGCGCCGAACGTCGTCGTCACAGCGCTCTCCGTGCTCGAGCTCTACAAGAGGGCCATCCTGGACATGGAGCAAGAAGAGGTCTTCGGCCCCATAGACATACGCGCCGTGGAAGGGGCTGAGTCCTTCTCGCCCGGAACAACGGTGGACGAATACGAAGGAGGCGCTACGGATGACTGAGTCCGCGAACCGGGATGACCAGGTGAAACATGCTATCGAGGCGTTGTTGTTCGTCTCATACGATCCCGTGTCCGCAGTCGTGCTGTCGGAGATCGTGGGAGTGACGCCCGGGGATGTCTCCGAGGCGCTCGGTGAGCTGCAGGTGGACTACGCTGAGGCGGACCGCGGTATCCAGTTGCGTGAGGTCGCCGGGGGATGGCGGTTCTACACGCACCCGGCCTATCATGACTTGGTCGAAACGTTCGTGCGCACGTGGGATACGAGGACGCTCTCGCAGGCTGCCATAGAGACGCTCGCCGTGGTCGCGTACCATCAGCCGGTCACGCGCGACGGCGTGCGCGGTGTGCGCGGTGTGAACTCGGACGGCGTCATCTCCTCGTTGGTCGAGAAGGGCCTGATCCGCGAGGTAGGCAGGGAGAAGACGCTCGGTCAGGCTATCCTCTACGGAACCACCCCCGTCTTCCTCGAGCGCTTCGGGCTCAAATCGATAGAAGAGATGCCTCCGCTCGAGGATTTCGCTCCGGACGAGGAATCCCGACGGTTCATCCGCGAGCGACTCACAGGGACCGCTCACGCACGTGCGCTGTTCGAGCGCGAAGAAGATGCTGATGAGGACGACGAGGACGAGGACATCATCTTCATAGGTGACGAGGAGACCTCACACGATGACTGAGCGCGTCGTCCCCATGCGCCTGCAGAAGTTCCTGGCCCGGGCCGGAGTGGCTTCGCGTCGCGGCTCAGAGGATCTCATGACGGCCGGTCGCGTGACCGTCAACGGTGAGGTCACCACGGAGTTGGGAAGCAAGGTGGACCCGCTCGTGGATACCGTGGCAGTGGACGGCGCGGTCGTCACCTTGGCCGACACCTGCACCTACCTCGTGCTCAACAAGCCTGCGGGCTATCTGACCACCATGGACGATCCGCAAGGCCGGCCTACCGTCGCCACTCTCATGCCCACGACGGAGCACCCGGGACTCTTCCCGGTGGGTCGTCTGGACATGGACACGACCGGAGCCCTGCTCTTCATGACCGACGGAGAGCTCGCCGCATCCATACTCCATCCTTCGTTCCACGTGCCCAAGCGCTACATCGCGCTCGTGGATGGCACGATGGGGGAGAAGGACGCGCAGCGCCTGCGTGAAGGGATCGAACTCGATGACGGTCCCACCGCACCAGCCCGGGCTGAGATCCTGAAAAGGGGTGACGATCGGAGCACGATCGCGCTCACGCTCACCGAGGGCCGTAAGCGCCAGGTCAAGCGCATGTGCTCGGCCGTAGGTCATCCGGTGGTGGAGTTGCATCGGGAGCGGTTCGGGATGATCGGCGTCGAGGGACTCGCAGAAGGGGAGTGGCGTGAATTGACGAAGGAAGAGGTCACCTCGCTTCGAACGGCCGTCGCCGGGAAGGACGATCCATCATGACGAGTCGTTCACTCATCGACCCGCGTGGGCTCGGGGAGGATGCGCGTCATGCGACCGTCCTCATCATGCGGCATCCTCAGACCGAAGCCAATGCCGAAGGAGTCTATCTAGGGCATCGTGACTCGCCGCTCTCGGAGCTCGGGGAGACGCAGCGGGATGCCGCTGTCGCCGGGCTCGTGGACTGGAAGCCTGACACGCTCATGTCCTCTCCGTTCGCACGGTGCTGCAGCATCACGGAACATGCAGCCGAGGCACTCGGACTCGAACCGATCTACGACGAGCGCCTCGTGGAGCTCTGCTTCGGGGAGCTCGAAGGCAAGACGTACGCCGATGCCGTGGAGCGCGGTATCGGGTTCCCCTGGGGCCCTGATGCAACTGCATGGCCGTGCGAAGGAGGAGAGCCGATCGAGGACTTCATCGATCGCATCGACTCGTTCGTCGAGGATCTCAGGAACGCGGAGGGTTCCATAGCCGTCGTCACTCACGGTGTGGTGATCCGCGCTCTTCTCGCCCGTCTGATGGGGATGCCCGAGGACCGCATGTGGCGTCTCTCGGTGAGGAACGTCCAATCCGTCCTCTTCGAGCTCAACGACGGGGTGGCGGATATGAGAGCATTCGGTATCGAACCGCATGAGCTGGTCACGAGGAGGTCTCAACCATGATGGATTGGAATCGAACCATTCGCGCAGCGGTCCGTGAGGTCACGCCTTACGTGCCCGGCAAGCGCGGCGAGGACGGCGGCGAGGGAGCACCCGTGCCGCTCAAGCTCTCCTCCAACGAGTGCGCGTTCCCTACGTCCGAACCGATCATGTCCTCCTTGCGAGAAGCTCTGGGCGAGCTCAACCGCTATCCTGACCCTGATTGCGACAGACTCAAGACCGCTCTGAGTGAGCGCCATGAAGTGCCTCGTGATCGGATAGCCATCGGTTCGGGGTCGAACGAGCTACTGGACATCCTCGCCTGGACGGTACTCGACCCCGGTGACGAGGTCGTCTACCCCTGGCCGAGCTTCATCGTTTATCCCTCCATGGCTCACAAGCAAGGTGCGGTAGCTGTGCCCGTTCCTCTGACCGATGACTACGCCGTGGATCTGGAAGCGCTCCTCGACGCCGTTACGGAGCGCACGAAGGTCGTACTCGTCTGCAATCCGAACAATCCCACATCCACGGCCGTCTCCGTGGCTGACATGGAATCGTTCCTCGCACGCATCCCTGAAGACGTGCTCGTGGTCTTCGATGAGGCCTATATCGAGTACGCGGACCCCGCACTCACCGGTAGCATGCTCCATGCGGCACTGGATGAAGAGCGGGTCGTAGTCCTCCGCACCTTCTCGAAGGCGTACGGACTCGCCGGACTTCGCGTGGGTTGGGGAGTCATGGCGCCCGAACTCGTGAAGGCGCTTGATGCCATGAGGGCTCCCTTCAACGTGAACACGCTGGCACAGGTTGCGGCAGAAGCCGCTCTGGCGGACGAGAGCACATTGGATGAGGTGGTCGCGGAGAACGCGGAAGCGCGTGAGGAGATCCACGGATTCCTCGCGGGATGCGGACTTCCCGCGATCGTCTCGCATACCAATTTCGTCTGGATACCGTACGATGATCCTATGACCTTGGAAGGGGATCTTGCGGCGCGTGGTTTCATCATCCGGAGGTTCCCGGATGGAGTGCGGATCACGCTCGGAACGGTCGAGGAAACGAGAGCGCTGATACAAGCGCTCCAGGAGGTGTGTCTCGGATGAACGAGACTAACGACCCAGCTCTGATCATCGCGATAGATGGTCCGGCTGGCTCAGGCAAATCGACGGTCGCACGGGAGGTAGCCCAACGGCTCGGTCTCGTGTATCTGGATACTGGTGCGCTCTATCGTTCCATAGCTCTGCGAGCCATCCAGGACGGCATCCCGTTCGATGACGAGGAGCGCCTGGCCGAGCTCGCCGCTGACGTGCATGTCGCACTGCACTCGGATGCGGATGGCTGCCATATCGCACTCGACGGCGTGGACGTGACGGACGCGATCCGCACACCCGCTGTGGATGCTGCCGTCTCACCCGTCTCGGCCCACCCTGCCGTGAGGGCGGCTCTACTGGAACAACAGCGTGACTTCGCTCATGAGCATGGGGTCGTTGCGGAGGGTCGTGACATCGGAACCGTCGTGTTCCCTGATGCCACACTGAAGATCTTCCTGACCGCCAATTCAGAGGAGCGTGCGCGCAGACGCTATAACCAGAACGTGGAGCGTGCCGAGCTCACCGGCGAGATCCTCATCAGTGATGAGGAGGATGTCCGCAAGAGTCTCAAGGAGCGCGACGAAGCCGACTCCAAGCGTGCAGCAGCTCCGCTCATCGCGGCATCCGATGCGATCCAGTTGGATACGTCCGACCTCACCATAGATCAGGTGGTCGACCACATCTGTTTCCTCGCGTGCCGCATGGTGGGCGCTGAGTCGGAGAACGACCTGTGAAGACCGATGAGTTCTACATGGAGGCGGTGGATGACTATCCGCCCCATCAGACATGGCTCATCAGGTTCGTCGTCTTCCTCTTGAGCGTACTCACGCCCATCCTGTTCAGGTGGGAAGCGCACGGAACCGAGAACGTGGAGGATATCCCCGAGGATACGGGTCTCGTCCTCATCGCTAACCATACGAGCTACATCGATCCCGTATTCCTCTACCTCGCGTTCAGACGCATGGGTCGCAAGCCGCGCTACGTCTACAAGAGCGAGCTGGATAAGTCCGGTTTCCTCAAGTGGTTCCTGGCACGGCTGGGTGCGATCCCCGTCAAACGTGATACGGCTGACCGCAATGCGTTGCGTATAGCTTCCACGGCACTCAAGCGGGGCGAGAGCATCGGGATCTTCCCCGAAGGAACGAGGATCCGTAAGCCCGGCCAGGAGGTCGAGGTTCACGGCGGTTTCGCACTCATGGCGCAGATGGGTAAGGGTCTCATCGTTCCCGTGGCCATCACGGGCGCTGATAGGATCAGACCCCATGGCATGAAACTCTTCAGACTCCCCAAGGTACATCTGTACATAGGTGAGCCGATCCATCCTGATGTGGTCGCGGATCTTCCGCGCGCTGAACGTCTGGATGCTCTGGCCGATCTTTCCATGCAGGAGGTCTACCGCCTACGGGACGAGCAAGGAGGTTCGATCCGATGATCGTCATCATCGCTGAGAAGGCCGGTGCTTGTTACGGAGTGGAACGTGCACTCGACCTCGTGGCAGAGGCCAACGAAGGTGAGAGCGCAGTCCATACACTCGGCCCGCTCATCCATAATCCCGGCGTGGTGGCTGATCTGGAAGCTGCAGGTGTGAGCGTCGCTGACAGCGTCGCGGACATAGGATCCGGTACCGTCGTCATCCGTTCGCACGGCGTCCCTCCTCAGGTCATCGAGGAAGCGCATGCAGCAGGCCTCGATGTGGTCGATGCGACCTGCCCGTTCGTGACCAAGGTGCATCGCGCTGCCAAGAAGCTGACCGACGAAGGGTATCGCGTGCTCATCGTGGGCGAAGAGGGCCATCCCGAAGTGGAAGGCATCTTCGCGCATGCTGACGGTAAAGCCATCGTCATCGGATCGATCGAGGATCTTCTCGCCGTCGATCCCAAGATCCTCAGGCGCAGGCTGGGCATCGTGGTGCAGACCACGCAATCGCAGGGCCTGCTCAAAGCCGTCATCGATCACGTCCTGCCGCTCTCGTCGGAGATCAGGATCTTCAATACCATCTGCTCGGCCACTGCTGAGCGTCAACAAGCTGCGGCGGACCTGGCATCGCGCGCCGAGGTCATGATCGTCATCGGCGGCAAGAACTCCGGTAACACGCGCAGGCTGTACGAGATCTGCAAGGAACGATGCGAGGCCACCTACCACATCGAGGATGTCTCCGAGCTCGATCCGGCGTGGTTCGAAGGCGTGGAGGTCGTAGGTGTGACCGCTGGGGCTTCGACACCCTCTTCCCAGATCACGGCTGTGGTCGACGCTCTCGCCGAGTACTGATCGCGCCATGGAGCACCGTTACGGTCACGCTCATCCGGAAGCTCCCGGCGCACCCATAGATGCTGTCGAGCCTCGTTCCGCTGCTGCTGATGCGGGAATCGAACCCGGAGGCTACCTCATCTCCGTGGATGGTCAGGAGATCCGCGATCTTCTCGACTGGAAATGGGAGACGGATGATGAACTCATCATCGACGTCATCTACCAGTCACCGGACGGTACGCGGAGCGAGCGGACGCTGACCCGCACGTGGGGGAGCGGTTGGGGTCTCACGTTCCGCGGGGTGGTCTACGACGGCGTTCGTATCTGCAGGAACGCTTGCACCTTCTGCTTCATGACCATGTTGCCGCCTGACGCTCGCTCACCGCTCCTGCTGCGGGACGATGATTACCGGCTCTCGTTCATCGAGGGCAACTTCGTGACCTTCACGAACCTCGATGACGAGGACGTGGATCGCATCATCGGGATGAACCTCTCGCCGTTGAACATGAGTCTCCACGCTGTGACTCCCGAGGTCCGCCGCACGCTCATAGGACGCAACCATGCACGAGGTCTCGAAGTGCTCGACGAGCTCCTTGAAGCGGGGATCGAGATACATGCTCAGATCGTGCTTCTTCCGGGCGAGAACGACGGGGAGGAACTGGAGCGCACGCTCGACTTCATCGAGGAGCGTCCCGGAATCACGTCCCTGGGCATCGTGCCACTCGGCTACACGAAGCATCAGAAGCGGTTCACTTCTTCCTACGATGAGGATCCCGCAGCTGCACGAACCGTGATCGAGACGGTCGAGCCGTATCGCGAGCGTTCCTTCGCAGAGGCGGGTACACATCGCTTCCATCTGGGTGATGAATTCCATATCGCTGCTGGCACGGGAATCCCCGAAGCAGATGAGTACGACGGATTCCCGCAGTTCGACGATGGTATCGGGATGATCAGATCGACCCTCGACGCGATAGCGGAGGCGGAGTCATCCGGGCTTCTCGCCCAGCTCGCTGAAGTCGCGGCTCAGGTCGGCCTCGAGGTGCGGTTGATCGTGGGGACCTCGCTCGGTCGGATCCTGACGGACGGGAACGCATCTGCCGACGTTCGGGAGTTCGGTCGTGTCATCGAGCCGCTCATAGTGCGCAACCATCACTTCGGCGGCAACGTGGATGTGACGGGACTCATCACGGCACCTGACGTGCTCGGGGCAGTGGAGGAGGATCTGGGCGGTACGCTGATCGCCATCCCCTCCGTCATGGTGAACCACGACGGTGTGCTCCTCTGCGATACACCCGTGGCCGACCTCATAGCGGAGCTCGAGCACAGGGGTGCCCGGGCAGTCGTCGTCCCCGATGATGTGCATGGCATGGTGAGGACGTTGCTCAGCGTCATCGCATGAGGTACCGGGCGGTATCGCGCGCCGCAACTGGTAGACTTCTCTGTGCACGAATCGAAGCGGAGGTACTGATGCAACTACCCATAGTCGCCATCGTCGGGCGTCCCAACGTAGGGAAATCCACGCTCGTCAACAGACTGGCGCAGACACATGAAGCTATCGTCCATGAGACGTCGGGCGTGACACGTGACCGGTCCTACCATGAGGCTGATTGGAACGGCGTTCCGTTCATGCTGGTGGATACCGGTGGCGTGGAGATGACCGATGAGGATGTGTTCCAGGATTCCATCTCGCAACAAGCGCTCCTCGCAGCCGAGGAAGCGGACGTCATCGTCTTCCTGACGGACGGTCCTTCCGGTATCACCGGTACGGACTCCGAGGTCGCCCGCATCCTGAAACGTATGGAAGCTCCCGTGATACTGGCCGTGAATCGCATGGACGACCCGAGTGATGAATCAGCGCTCTGGGAGTTCTACAACCTGGGGCTGGGGGATCCCATCGCTATCTCCGCCATCCACGGACACGGCACCGGTGACCTTCTCGATACCATCGTGGAGAAGCTCCCCGAGTTCGAGCAAGTAGAGCAGACCCCTGCTCTCGACGTAGCCATCATCGGCCGTCCGAATGCAGGTAAGTCCTCACTCACCAACAAGATGCTGGGTGAGGAGCGATCCATCGTCTCGGACATCGGAGGGACCACGCGTGATGCCATCGACACGCTCGTGGAGCACGAAGGCACCCTTTACCGACTCATAGACACGGCCGGTCTGCGCCGTCAGGCCAAGGTGGAAGGCATCGAGTACTACGGGTTCCTCCGTGCCATCCGCGCCATGGAGCGTGCACAGGTCGCACTCCTCGTAGTCGACTCCGAGGTCGGTCTCACCGACCAGGATCAGCGCGTGGCCGCCCTGGCGGACGAGAAGGGCTTGGGCCTCATCATCCTGCTCAACAAGTGGGATCTCATCACCACGGAAGAGGAGCGCACCGCACTCCTGAGCAAGCTCGAGGATCGCTTCATGTACGTGGCGTACGCTCCCGTGATCCGCATCTCGGCTCTGACCGGTCGCAGCGTGCATCGTATCTGGAACGCCATAGATGCGGTGGCTGAGATCCGCGCCTCCAAGATCCCCACGAGCAAACTCAACGATCTGCTCTCCGAGATGAGGGACTTCGGACACACGGTCACCAAGGGCAATCGCAAGCTCAGGATGAACTACATCACGCAGACCGGTGTGGAACCGCCACGGTTCACCATCTTCTGCAACCACCCCGACCTCGTGGATGAGAGCTTCGAGCGTTACATAGAGAACAGACTGAGGTCGACGTTCGACTTCACCGGTACACCCATCCGCCTGAAGTTCCGTAAGAAGGGCTGACACGAAGATGGCCTTCACCGTAGCGACCATCATCTGCGCCATCCTCGCGTTCTTCCTGGGTGGCATCCCGTTCGGATTGATCGTGGGACGAGCGTTCGGCAAGCAGGACCTCCGCAAGGAGGGCTCCGGCAACACGGGGACCACGAACGCCATGAGGACCATGGGGGTGGGGCCGGGAGTGCTCGTCTTCCTGCTCGACGCACTCAAGGGAGCGCTCGCCATCTTCATCATGCACATCGGTGTCTCCACGGCTGCGAGCTTCTCCGGAGAGTTCACCCTCCTCACGTCCACGGCGGCGCAACGGGTCGCGACGCTCGCGTTGCTCTCCGTGGTGCTGGGCCATATCTTCTCGCCGTACCTGGGATTCAAGGGAGGGAAGGGCATCGCGACCGCCGTGGGAGGCCTCCTCGCGTTCATCCCTGTGACGGCACTCGCGCTCATCGTGCTCTTCGCTGTGTTGGTGATCGTCACGAGGACCGTGTCCATCGGTTCGATCGCAGCTGCCGCATGTCTCGTGCCCGTCGCGTTCTTCTTCGACGTGAAGGACGGAGTCGCGCTCCTCATGCTGCTCGGCGTCACGGTGTTCGTGATCTGGGCTCACCGCGGAAACATCCGGAAGCTCATGCGCGGTGAGGAGAAGCAGTTCGCCATAGAGAAGAAATCCAACGGGAGTTGATGTCATGAAGGTCACCGTCGTCGGATCGGGGTCATGGGGAACCGCCATCGCGGTGCTGCTCGGCTCCGAAGGTCACCACGTCACGCTCTGGACGAGAAGGGCGGAGATCGCCGCTGCCGTAGAGGCTGAGCGGAGGAATCCCGAACGCCTTCCGGACCTGGAGGTCCCTACAACGGTTCACGCGCTTTCCAACCTCTCCGCAGCAGTGGCGGGTGCGGATGCGATCGTGATCGCCACACCTTCGACCGCGGTCCGCTCCATCTGCGAGGACATGAAGCCTTATGTACCGATCGACGTACCCATCGTCGTGCTCTCGAAGGGTGTGGAGCGGGAGACCGAGATGCTGCTCACGGAGACCGTGACGCATGTGCTCAGGAACGCGGACCGGGTGGCCATCCTCTCAGGTCCGAACCATGCGGAGGAAGTCGCCCTGCAGATGCCTTCCGCAGCTGTCGTCGCCTCCTACGATGAGGAAACGGCCAGGTTCTTCCAGGAACTCTTCCACGTGGATACCTTCCGCGTGTACACGAGCAGTGACGTCACCGGAGTCGCCATCTGCGGTGCCGCCAAGAACATCATGGCCATCACGGTGGGTATCGCATCCGGACACGGGTTCGGTGACAACACGGCGGCGCTCATCATGACGCGAGGTCTCGCGGAGATGAGCAGGCTCGTCGCTGCGCTCGGTGGGGATCCGCTCACGTGCATGGGTCTCGCTGGCATGGGTGACCTGATCGCCACCTGTACGTCGGAGCATTCGCGCAACCGTTCGTTCGGTGTCGAATTCGCGCATGGTGTCTCGCTCGAGGACTACATCGAACGCGAGAACGTGGTGGTCGAAGGTGCAGTAGCCGTTCGGTCCATACGGGAGCTCGCGAAGCAGCACGAGGTCGAGATGCCCATCGCGGATGCACTCCACGAGCTGCTCTACGAGGAGGCTTCGTTCGCTTCAGTGGTCGAGAAACTCTACGACCGTGCCCCGGATATCGAGTTCTACGGCATCGGGAAGGATGCGTGACCCATGATGGAACCACTGATCGCACCGTCGATCCTCTCGGCCGATCCCCTCAACCTGGAGCGTGATATCACCCTCATCGCAGAAGGTGGAGCCGACTTCATCCACGTGGACGTCATGGACGGCCATTACGTGCCCAACCTCACGTTCGGGCCGCCGCTTGTGCGTGCGTTGTCGGGTCTCGTGGACACACCGCTCGATGTCCATCTCATGATCACGAACGCCGAAGCAACGGTCGACTCCTATCTGGACGCCGGAGCCTCCGTGCTCACCGTCCACGCGGAAGCGGTGGATCACCTGCATCGCGTCCTCGGTCACATCCGAGCGGCCGGTCGTGAGGCTGGTGTCTCGATCAATCCGGGTACGCCCGTCTCGCAGTTGGCCGATGTGGTCCACTTGGCGGACCTCATCCTCATCATGAGCGTGAACCCCGGCTTCGGTGGCCAGTCGTATATCCCGCAGTCCGCTCGTAAGGTAGCGGAGCTCAAGCAGCTGTGCGAGAAGGAACGGGTCGCCCCTCACATCGAGGTCGACGGGGGTATCACCGTCGAGACGGCTCCTCTCGTCACCACTCGAGGTGCGGATGTCCTCGTGGCGGGGAGTGCCGTCTTCGGAACCGACGATCCCGTTCAGGCGATCGCCGACCTGCGCCGCGCAGGAGCAGGAGTCGCACGAGCATGAGGCGTGTCTACTTGGATCACGCTGCCTCAGCACCGCTTGCCGAGGTGGCTCGAGAGCGCCTCATCTCCCTCATGGATGCAGGAGCGCCGCTCAATCCCAACTCGGTGCACACGCCCGGTCGGGAGGCCTTCACCATCCTGGAAGATGCGCGTCGTGATGTCGCACGCTTCATCGGAGCTCGTCCGTACGAAATGACGTTCACATCCGGGGGCACCGAATCCGACAACATGGCACTCATCGGCACCGCTCTGAACGTCGAGCGACTTCGCACACGGCGCACAGTCATCATCTCCGCCATAGAACATGAAGCGGTCGCCAAGACGGCACACGCACTCACGCGACACGGCATCGAGGTGCTCACGTGCCCCGTCACGCCGGCCGGTGTCGTGGATCTCGAGGCTCTGGAAGCACTGCTCACGCCTGACGTCTCCTTGGTGAGCATCATCGCTGCGAACAACGAGATCGGCACCATCCAGCCCATAGCCGAGATCTCACGTCTCGCTCATGCCGTGGGCGCTCTCATGCATACCGATGCTGTCCAATTCGCAGGTCGCGAGATGTGTGACGTCAAGGAACTCGGTGTCGACCTCCTCACCATCACCGCTCATAAACTCGGTGGCCCGGTCGGCGTAGGAGCGCTGTACGTGAAGCGCGGAACAACGATCGACCCGCTCTTCCGAGGCGGCGGTCAGGAGCGCGGACTCAGGTCCGGCACGCAACCCGCGCTCATGGCTTCCGCGTTCGCCGCTGTTGTCGCTGACTGCACGGCGCACCACGCCGAGCGTGCGGAACGGGTCAACGCGAACTCCGCCCACCTGATATCCCGTCTCGAGGGCGAACTCGGAATCACCCGGACAGTGCCGGCTGGGACGCCCGTCGTTCCGGGGATCGTGTCCGTTCTCGTACCCGACGCGGAGAGCGACTCGCTCGTACTCGCGCTCGACGCCGCCGGTTACGCCGTATCAGGAGGCTCGGCCTGCTCGAGTGGTTCGCATTCCACGAGCCACGTCCTTCTCGCCCTGGGCAAGTCACAAGACGAGTGCCGAGGAGTCCTCCGAATCTCCTTCGGTCATGAGACCACCCGTGATGACCTCGACGGGTTCGTGGAGGCGCTGGCGTCCATCCTGGACGAGAAGGACCGATGACCCCGCACGGAGCTCATCAGTCGGTGCTCGTGGCGCTCTCCGGAGGCGTGGACTCCTCCACGGTGTTGGCCGAGGCTCGGCGTTCGGGCGGTGAGGTCCATGCGGTGACCCTCCTCATGCAACACGATCCTCCGACACCCTCTGCGGAAGCTCTGGCTGCCGCACGTCAGGTATGTGATGATTTCGCCGTCCCGCACACGGTCGTGGATATCAGCGATCGCTTCGCTTCGTGCGTGGTCGAGCGGTTCGTCGATGAGTACGCGGCAGGTATCACGCCCAATCCCTGTGTGGGCTGCAATCGTGATGTGAAGATCGCGTCGCTCCTGGAGATCGCTGATTCGATCGGTTGCGAACGGGTCCTGACGGGTCATTACGCTCGCATCGAACCGATCGATGGCATCCCACGTCTGCTCCGCGGGATCGATCGCGTGCGGGATCAGAGCTACTTCCTCTACCGGTTGGACCCCGCCCTTCTCGCCCGCCTGGGCTTCCCCCTGGGCACGGTGGGGAAGCAGGAGGTGAGGCAGCGGGCTCGATCGTTCGGCTTGACTAACGCCGAAGCACCGGATTCACAGGACGTCTGTTTCCTGGCCGGTGAGGATCGGATCGAGTTGATCCGGGCGAGTAGACCGCAGGCTCTCGAGCCCGGTCCGATCCTGGATGGGAGCGGTGCTGTCATAGGGGAGCATCCCGGCGTCGCTTACTTCACGGTAGGGCAGCGGCGTGGGATCGGTATCGGTGGGGGAGCGCCGCTCTTCGTGAGATCCATGGATGCGGAGACGAACTCGATCGTGGTGGTCGAGAAGGACGAGCTCCGCGTGGAGCGGATCACCGTCACCGATACGATCCTGCATGAGGAGCTCGATCCCGAGGATGAAGGGCTGACCGCGCTCGTCCGTGCACGGATGGCGCCGGTGCGGGTGAGAGTCGGGTATAGACCGGAAGACCGTCGCGAGCTGATCGTCACACCGACCGAGCATCTGGATACGGCGGCTCCCGGACAAGCATGCGTACTGTACCGCGGGGATCTGGTCGTTGGAGGAGGTACCATCACGTGCGTGAGTTAGTCGATCTCCACTCCCACACCGTGTACTCAGGTCATGGGGAAGGTTCCGTTGATGACGTCGTCCGTGCAGCCCGTGAACGTAGGCTCAGCACCATAGCCCTGACGGAGCACATGCATCTTCCGCTCGAGATGGATCCCACGCGGGAGTTCTCCATGTCGGTCGAGGAGGAGCGCGCGTACGAGGAGGAGATCGCCCGTGCACAGGAGACCTACGACGATATAGAGATCGTCCATGGTATCGAGGTCGACTACTTCCCCGGATTCGAGTCGAACCTGGCCGCACACCGCGGCGTGGCGACGTATCTGCTCGGTTCGGTCCATATGATCGATGGGTGGGCGTTCGATCATCCCGGACTCGTACACGAATGGGACGAACGCGGTATCGATGACGTCTGGCGTCAGTACTTCGACCTCTGGGTGGATGCGGTGCACTCGGGCGTCGGGTTCTTCTCGATGGCCCACCCTGACCTCGTGAAGAAGTTCGGCTTCATGCCGAGCTTCGATCTGTCGAGCTTCTACGACGACTTGATGCAGCGTATCGAGGGAGTGGATGTCGCGCTCGAGATCTCGACCGCAGGCCTGCGCAAACCGGTCGGAGCCATCTATCCGAGCCTCGACTTCGTGAAGGCGGCTCATGCTGCAGGGTTCCCGATCACGGTGGCGTCGGATTCGCACAGCCCCTCCGAAGTGGGCTACCGCATCGAGGATGCCTACGCGCATGCCTACGAAGCGGGCTATCGTGAGATACTCGTACCTACACGCGACGGCGATCGACGTATCGTCGGGATCTAGGAGACGTATGGCATCCGTAGGAGATCTGACTCGGATCCTGTTCGAAGCGTTCCCCGCTTCGGATGCGGAACCGTGGGACAAAGTAGGGCTCGTCGTCGGTGACCCGCACGTGGAGGTTGAGCGGATCGCCGTAGCGCTCGACGCGACTGCAGGAGCCATCAGAGCAGCAGCCGAGCGCGGTGCACAGGTGCTCGTGACGCATCATCCCGTGTTCATCGACCAGCCTGAGCGGCTCGTGCCCGGCGTATCAGCTGATGGGATGATCGTGGATGCGATCTTCGAGGCCGTGAGGTCGGGTGTCTCGCTCATCGCTATGCACACGAACCTCGACCGCTCAGAGGAAGCACGTACGCTACACGCGTGCCTCCTCGGCTTGGACGTCGAGTCCGAACTGGAGAAAGGTCGAGAAGGAGGTGCTCTTGGTATCATCGCCCGGGTCACGGATGGCGAGAAGACATTGGATGATCTTGCTCGAAGCGCTGCAAATGCGTACGGCACCGATGTCGTGATGCATGGAGCACCTCAGCGCGTCATCAGCCGCGTGGCCATCTCGAGCGGCTCTATCGGCTCGCTGGTGGATGATGCGATCGCCGCCGGCGTGGATGCCGTCATAACAGGGGAATGCGGATATCACGGGCTTCTCGCCCTGGAAGACAAAGGCATAGCCGTTATCCTCGTGGGGCACGGACCATCCGAGGTCGTCTATGATTCGCTCCTCGAGGATACGCTCGAAGCGGCGCTCGGTGAGGATGCTGAGGCTGAGATCGTGGTTCTCAAACGTTCACGTCAACGTGGGATCGTGACCTTCGATGGGAGTACCGATGAGTGAAGCATCATCGTTGTTGAATCTGCAGGAAATCGATCTCGATATCCTCCGGTCCACCAAGCAGGTGGAGGAGATTCCGCAAGGTGCGGAGATTCTGAAGGTCAAGGCACATGCGAAGGATCTCAACAAGCGCCTCAACAAAGCGGTGGGAATGCGAAAAGACTTGGAGATGGAGATCTCCGAACTCGACACCGCTCGTAAGGAGACCTCTGCGGAAGTAGAACGTGTCTCCGAATCAGAAGAAGATACGACCGACCATCGTCGTGTCACTGAGCGCAACAGGGAGCTGAGTAACCTAGCAAAGAAGCTCGAGAAGATCGATTTCGAGCAGAATAGACTCTACGAACAGCTGGAGAAGGTGGAATCCGCGGAGTCCCAGATCGAAGACGCACTTAAGAAGCTTGCAGACCTCGAAGCGGCTCTCGTGGAAGAGTATCGTTCCGTCGCGACCGACTTGAAGGAGCGTCTGTCGGATCTCGCGACCGAACGTGCTGAAGAGGCCTCTCGTATCGGTGAAGTGCTCTTGGACATCTATGAAGAGCGCCGCAAACTCTACGGTGGTGTGGGCGTTGGACGTCTTGAAGCAGGGGCGTGTACGGCGTGTCGTGCTGCGTTCGAGGAAGGTAAGCTCATCCGCTTCAGGAACGGACCTGCCTACACTGACTGCCCCTCTTGCAAGAGGATCCTCGTGGTGCGTGAGCAGGATGACGACGTATGGACTGGTGAGGAGTCGTGAGAGTCTCCTTGTTCACCGATGGCGGCTCTCGCGGTAACCCCGGAGATGCCGGCATCGGTTTCCAGATCCTCGAAGGTGAATCCGTCCTACGCGAGGGAGGGGATTTCATCGGGCAAGCCACGAACAATATAGCGGAGTACCGCGCTCTTATCTGGGGACTCGAGAACGCCCGGGATCTCGGTGCGATCCACGTGGATGTCCATGCGGACTCCGAACTCATGATCAAGCAGCTGAAAGGTGAGTACAAGGTCAAGAACGAAGGCCTAAAACCGCTCTTCCAGCAAGCGCACGCAACGCTTTCGGGATTCGAGAGCTTTCACCTTGCGCACGTAAGACGGGAGGCCAACACGGAAGCCGATCGTCTCGCCAACGAAGCCATGGACGCACGAGCCCGAGTGGGTGAAGAGTCCACTCCATCGCTCGGCTCCAGTCTCTTCGACGAAGGAAGTGACCAACGGATGGAACGTAAAGCCGGAACTCCTCTCTACAAGATGACATGTAAGGCACACTTCGATTCCGCTCATTCACTGGTGGGGTATCCGGGTGAATGCAAGAACCTCCATGGTCACACATGGGACATAGAGGTCACCGTCACGGGCAGCAAGCTCGATGACGTCGGGATCATGTACGACTTCAAGGACCTTAAACGTGACATGCATGAGATCATCGACCCTCTCGATCACGCGTACCTGAACGATATCCCTCCGTTCGACGAGATGAATGCGACGGCAGAGAACCTCTCCCGCTACATCTACGAAGAGATGGAGAAGCGTCTTACAGGTGATGTCAGGATCGATGAGGTCGCAGTCTGGGAGTCACCGATCGCGAAGATCGTTTACTCGGTGGTCGAGGACCGATGAGCCAGCCACGCGTCCTCGTGGGAGTGACGGGTGGTATCGCCGCATACAAAGCGGTGGAAGTGGTCCGCTTGCTCCAGAAGCGCGGGGCAGATGTTCACGTAGCAATGACGAAAGCGGCTACGCATTTCGTGGGACCCCTCACGTTCAAAGCGCTGACCGGCTATGAGGTTGCACTCTCGTTGTTCACGGATGATGATGCGCTCTCACACATCACGCTTGCCGATTCATCCGACCTCATCATCGTGGTCCCCGCAACCGCTCAGACCATCATGAGAATCGCTCACGGTGCGGCTGACGATATCCTCTCAGCAACCGTTCTGGCTGCTACGAGTCCGATCGTGGTAGCACCTGCGATGAACGTCCATATGTACGAGAATTCTGCGACCCAGCAGAATCTGCGCACGCTCATCGATCGTGGCATCCATGTGATCGAGCCTGACAGCGGTCCTCTAGCCTGTGGATACGAAGGCCGTGGGAAGCTGGGCTCTCCGGTATCCATCGTCGAGGAGGCATGGGCGTTCCTGGATGACTCCTTCAAGGTCGAGAAGACAGGGCCCCTCGCAGGCAAGCACGTGGTGGTCACGGCAGGACCTACGTACGAAGCCATTGACCCCGTCCGCTTCATCGGCAATCGTTCTTCAGGCAAGATGGGATTCGCGATAGCGCGCGAACTCATAGCGGCGGGAGCGGACGTCACGCTGATCTCCGGTCCCACAGCCCTGGCCGAACCCGACGGTGCCATCATGGCTCACGTCGAGTCCGCTCAGGAGATGCTCGTCGCAGCACTCTCAGCGTTCGAAGAGGCCGACGCTGCGATCTGCACGGCAGCGGTGAGTGATTACGCTCCCGCGGAATCCTCGGATCGTAAGCTCAAGAAGGCGGACGGCCTGCTCGAGACCATCGGGCTCGTGGAGAATCCCGACATCCTGCGAACGCTCGCAGACCGTAAGGGCGATCGCTTGGTCATCGGCTTCGCCGCCGAGACGCACGACCTTCTCGCCCATGCGAAGCAGAAACTCGAATCCAAGGGTGCCGACCTCATCGTGGCGAACGACGTCTCGAAGCGGGAGTCGACGTTCGGATCGGATACGAACGTCGTCACGTTCGTCGATGCTGACGGTGTTAGGGAGCTGCCTGAGCTTCCGAAGGACGAGGTAGCGCGGGAGATCGTGGGAGAACTCGTGAAGCGTCTGGGATGATGCCATTGCATTCTGGGCGGTTCACGACTAAGATATCCTTCGTCCTTCTAACAGGACTATCGGGTTGTAGCGCAGTTTGGTAGCGCACTTGACTGGGGGTCAAGGGGTCGCAGGTTCAAATCCTGTCA